>NCET01000289.1 GCA_002280815.1 Flavobacteriales bacterium 32-34-25
CCCATCAATGCAATTCCTGCAATCTTTTTTAATGTTTTCATAACTTACAAATTTAATATTTTCTAATAGTTTATAATGACGATTTATTCGCATTTCTATTAGTAAGACAACAGAAGCCATTTTTTCCCTACCCTAAAAAAAATAAAAATATCAAATATTTTATAAGAAACTGATTTACAAATACTTTAAAGACATCAAAAAAAACACATTTTTTCAAATAGTTCCAATTTCAAAAAAAATAATCTAATTTTACAAAACCCCTAAACCAATCCTACAACAAGAATGAGTAAGGAAAACAACAATCTTTGCGAAGAATCTTATTTTAGCGAATTTTATATAAAGAATGTACAATCAGCTACTAATTTCGCTTATTACAAATCAGGTGATGCTGATGCCGCTTTAGATTTAGTCCAGGAAGCTTTTACTAAAATTTGGGAAAATTGCTCCCAAATTGACTTCGCTAAAGCAAAAACTTATTTGTTTACTTCTGTAAATAATTTATTTCTCAACACCATCAAACATCAAAAGGTAGTTATGGCTTTCGCCAAAGAAACGCCTTATCACGATAAAACCATTCAAAGTCCTGAATACCTTTTAGAGGAAGAAGAATTCAAATTAAAATTACAAAAGGCTATTGCTTCTTTGAGTGAAGCTCAGAGAGAGGTTTTTTTAATGAACAGGATTGACGGAAAAAAATACCGGGAAATTGCCGATGTATTAGGCATCACTCAAAAAGCAGTCGAAAAAAGAATGTCCGGCGCCTTAAAAATTCTAAAAGAACAAATCGAAAATATTTAATCAACTGAATAGTAGGGTAAAAAACATTTCAGTTGTCTTATCACTATAGCGAGAACTAATGAAAAAGGAAAAAGAAATATTAAAATGGCTTAACGGTGAACTTTCCAGTAAAGAAATCGAAGATTTAAAACAATCGGAAGATTTTGAAACACTTGAAAAGATAGCCCATTATTCTGCCCACCTGGCAACTCCAAAAGTAGATGCACAACAGGCTTTGGCTGCATTAAAAAGCAGAAAATTAACCAAAAAAGAGTCTAAGGTGCGAACTTTACACTTTAGAACCATTTTTAGAGTCGCGGCAGCTATCGCTGTGCTTTTAACTTCGGCTTATTTTTTATTTTATAATACAACCCAATCTTTTGAAACCGGAATTGCACAAACAGAAAGCTTTAAACTTCCTGACAATTCAGAAGTTTTATTGAATGCTTCATCCAAAATCACTTTCAATGAAAAAAATTGGGACAAAAAAAGAGATTTAATACTGGAAGGAGAAGCTTATTTTCAGGTACAAAAAGGAAAAACCTTTAGCGTAAAAACTGCTGATGGTGTGGTAAAAGTACTGGGTACACATTTTGATGTCAAACAACGCAATAATTATTATGAAGTAAGCTGCTATGAAGGCTTAGTAAGCGTAACTTACAATAACAAAACCGTAAAATTACCACCTGGAAAAACCTTTAGAGTAATCAACAAACAAATTGAAAAAACGGATGATTTTGATGCTAAAACCCCGTCCTGGTTACAAAAAGAATCCAGTTTTACCCGCATTCCTTTAAATCAGGTAATTGCCGAAGTAGAGCGTCAATACGATATTAAAATCGAAACTCAGGATGTTGATACTTCTAAACTTTTCACTGGAAGTTTTACACATACCAACCAAAAAATAGCCTTAGAAGCAATCACAATTCCGTTGCAATTGAGCTATAAAATAAAAGGTAAAACCGTAATATTTTACAAATATGAAGATCAGTAAATGGATTTTTTATATGTTTTTATTGGTTGGGAGTATTTGTTATGCACAAAAAAGCACTAACAAAACTTCTTTAACTACTATTATCAAAACCATTGAAAAACAATATAATATAAAATTTTCTTATGCAGTAGAAGACATTACCAACATAAGCATCGAACAGCCTTCGGGTTCGCTCAATCTTCAGCAAACGATTGATTATTTAAATGCCAATGTGCCGCTTAATTTCAAAGCACTAAATGATCGCTATATTACCATTTCGGTTTTAGACAAAACGGTTTCTATATGTGGAATTGTTTTTGACGAAAATTTAAAAACAACACTTTCCGGCGCAACTATTCGAATTAAAAATAGCTCAGAAGGAAGCATTTCATCAAGCAACGGAAGTTTTAATTTAAACGATGTCGCCATTGATGCTACAATTGTAATTTCGTATTTGGGTTTTGAAACCAAAGAATTTAACGCCATGGAATTCTTTTCGGCTGATACAAATTGTAAAAACATCTTTTTAAAAGCTACCAAAGAAGAATTAAATACGGTATTGATTAATGTGTTTCTGACTTCTGGTTTACAAAAAACCACCGATGGAAGTACCGTTTTAAACACCAAAAAATTCGGAATCCTTCCTGGACTTACTGAACCCGATATTTTGCAATCGATTCAAACACTGCCTGGCGTTGAAAGCAGCAACGAAAGCATTGCCAATATTAATGTCCGAGGAGGAACAAACGACCAAAACCTGATGCTTTGGGATAACATCAAAATGTATCATTCAGGACATTTCTTTGGATTGATTTCGGCTTACAATCCCAATTTGACTAATAAAGTAATTGTTACTAAAAATGGAACAAGTGCCGAATACAGTGATGGCGTTTCCAGTACGGTTAACATGAGTACCAATAACGAAATAAGAAATAGCATTTCAGGCGGAGCTGGTATCAATCTTATAAGCGGGGATGCTTTTGTCGAAATTCCCTTAGCCAAAAATCTGGAAATAGATCTTTCGGCGAGACATTCCATCACCGACATTATTACCACTCCTACTTATACCAAATATTATAAAAAAAGCTTTCAGGATAGCGAAATCAACGCCGACAATTCAGATAAAAACACGAATTCAGATTTCTCTTTTTACGATTATACTGCTAAAATCCTCTATGATTTGAATGATAAACATCAATTTAGAGCTAATATCATCGGGATTAATAATGAATTAAATTATTCTGAAAACTACAACAGCGATCAAAGCAAATCTAAAGCAAGTAGGCTTTCGCAAAAAAACCTCGGCTACGGCGGAAACTGGAAAGCACAATGGACGAAAAAATTCAGCAGCCAAGTCAGTACTTATTTTTCGAGATATAATATCGATGCTAGCGATTATCGTGTGGCTACCGACCAGCTTTTAAACGAAGCTAACGAAGTTCTTGAAACAGGAACTAAACTGAATTTGTATTATGATACGAATCAAAATATGAAATTCTTAGCGGGTTATCAAATCAATGAAACGGGAATGCTCAACCAGACTCGTGTTAGCGCACCGTTTTATTCCAGTACCAAAAAAGATGTTTTGCTAAACCATGCCCTATTTCTGGAAACAGAATACAATAAGAATAAAACCTATTTAAGACTAGGAATGCGTTTGAACTATTTTCAAAAATTTGAAAAATTACTATTCGAACCAAGAATTAATTTCAGACAAAAATTTTCTGACCAACTGGCATTAAAAATAGAAGGAGAATTTAAAAACCAAACTACAACACAAATCATCGATTTTGAAGATGATTTTCTTGGTGTTGAAAAAAGACGCTGGCAATTGGTCAACAATAAAGACATTCCAATTGCACGAAGCAAACAAGGATCTATAGGTTTTGAATTCAATCAAGACAACTGGAATATTGAGTTGACAGGATTTTATAAAATCGTAGATGGAATTACGGCTTCTAATCAAGGGTTCTACAATAATTTTCAATTCAAAAAAGCCCATGGAAGTTATACCGACAATGGCGTGGAATTTTTGATCAACAAAACAACTAAAAAATACAGCACTTGGCTGTCTTATACTTTTAGCAATAACAATTATCATTTCGAAAGTTTTATTCCTTCCACTTTCCCTAACAATATTCGGTTACACTGGGATTCAATTACAATATTCTGGATAATTTAAAAATCTCGATTGGAGGAATTTGGCACAACGGATTACCTTATACCAAACCGGTCGAAGGCGATGAAACCGTACAAAACGGAAACAATACTTTTGTCAATTATGATGCTCCCAATAGCCAAAACTTAGATAATTTCCTTCGTATAGATACTTCATTAAGCTATACCCTTAATTTTACCCAAAAATTAAAAGCAAGTCTGCGTGCCGGAATTATCAATTTGACCAATGAAAAAAACTACATCAACAGATACTACAAAGTAGATCCAAATAACACCGAAAAAGCAATCGAAGTCAACAATCAATCTTTAGGATTTACGCCAAATGTGAGTTTTAGAGTTAATTTTTAATTAGTTAACTACTTTGATAAAATTTCTACAAATAAAATACGGTTTAGCAATTTGTACTAATTTATCCATATATTTGAATGAAATAAATAGAACTAACGTCTGACCTATACTCCCAAAACAGCATTTTTTTGTATGATTTTAACTACATATAAAACTAGTTGTGCGATATTATAATAAAAAAAAAAAAACGAAATTAATGAACTCTAATTACATTGAAAAAATATTTGGTAAACCAAGAAATGAGGTTAAATTATCTGATATCGAAGAATATTTTTCAACACCCCAAGAAGAATCGTCTGTAATAGAATTTAAAAGTGGTGAAGTTGAAATTAACGATATTTTCAAAGAAATAACAGCTTTTTTAAATACAGAAGGTGGATTATTAATAATTGGTGCACCGAGAGAAACAAAAAAAGAACTTGGAAAAAATATTATCAAGGTTTGTGAGGGTAATTTGACGTTTTCAAATTTCAAAAATAAAGATTGGTTATATCAAAAAATAGCTTCTAATATTGTGCCGATTCCAACTGATTTAAAAATTGAAGAGTTTTTAACTGAAAACGGAAATGTATTCTTAATTGATATCCCACAAAGTTTAAGTCCTCCTCATCAATCTTCATCCGATGGCAAATATTACTTAAGACTTGAAAGAGATGCAAAGCCAGCTCCACACGGTATTATACAAGCTTTATTCAATAAAAGAAGAGTTCCTCTATTATCAACTGACATAGCGATAACAGAAATAAATGATGAAAACGATAATATACTAATTAATTCAAGTTGCTAGTTAATTGATTTATTTAATTGTAATCCGAATACAAACAAAGTTAGCTTTATTAAAAAACCTTCCAAAGTCACTGCATGTA
>NCET01000290.1 GCA_002280815.1 Flavobacteriales bacterium 32-34-25
ACCTATAATTCCGTCAACGGCTTTTGATTTATAGGCTATCAAAGCTTCGTTGACGTGTGACATGTCAAAAATAACCAAGTCGAATTCATGATTTTTCCAAGAACCCAGTTGCAGCTTGTTTTCGGAAGCCGTTTTTGTTAGCATTCCTGTAGCTCCAGCTCCGGAAGCCTTGGTTTTAGAATCTTCAGCGTTTAAATGAAACAATTCGATATGTTCAAAACCTACGCAGCTATTAGAAGCGCCCGTATCTAAAATAAAATTGCCTCGAACACCATTGATTTTGGCTTTTACGAGCAAATGTTGAGTTTTGGTAATCTTGAATTTTACTTTTTTATATTTTTCCTTTTTGAGGATTTCGTGCAAGTTTTTCATTTCTAAATCGGATAAGAAGCCAAATTAAGGTAATTGCGAATACAATTCCCAATATAATGAAAGTATAATTTGCTTTTTCATTTGTTTCAATAGCACCATAATACACAAAAGCACTCCAATAATAAGGTGATTTTTTAGCGTTGGAAATATTCGGGTTTTTCAAGAAATCGCGTTTAGCAGTGGCATTGGCTTCGAGATAAGATTGACCGTCTTTGATGTTTTGGTAAAAAGAATCCATAAAAACCGAAGTCGTATAATCATTTACTTTCCAAAGGGAAAATAACAAGTTTTGCGCTCCCGCCAATTGAAATCCGCGGCGCCTTCCGATTTATAGAGTTTGCCAATGCCAGTTTCGCAGGCACTCAAAACAACCAAATCAGGATTGATATTTAGATGATACAATTCGGAATACAAGATTTCCTGATCATAAAATTTAATACTTGCTGGACTAACTATATCACCAGCATCAGCGTGAGTAGACAAATGTAAAATCGAATAATCAGCAGCATTTTTTTTGAAATTATCGAAAGTAGCTTCGGTATTTTCTAAATATTTCCCTTTGAAATTTTTCTGAATCGAATGCAGCTCGTCTTTTGAATAAGTTAGTGTGTAAGGTGTATTTTCGAAAACAGGAAAAATTCCTAAAACAGTTTTTTCTTGTGTTTTTTTACTTGGATCGAAGGACAAATAAAATTGAGCCGAATTCTGGTAGCCAATGTTGTAATCATTCAGCAAATAATGCATTTGAGCAAAATTAGTCGTGTTGGATTCCTGAGTGATTAAGGCTTCAAAGGGAAGGAAGTTTAATATTCCGTCAGGAATGATGATAAGGTTTTTGTAGTTAGAATTTTGAGGTAATTTCAGCATTTTATACAATGAATGCCCATAATGATTGTAATTTGAAATATTTTCATTGATTTTGTTAGCATCACTAAAATAATCTAAAAATGAAATTATTCTTGGTGTAGCAGTATGGTTATCCCAATAATAATCGAGTTTTATTTTTTGGTTTTCCAAGGTAAAATAATACATTTTTTCAAATCCCGAAAAATATTCAATCATGACAGATTTGTCTTGTTCTAATTTCACAAACAAGGCTTTTAAATCGATAGTTTCTTTTTCAGAATCAGTATTTGTAACACGGATTTTTTTTAGCGAAAGCATCAATTCATTTTGTTTTTGGATGGCTTCGTTTATTTTTTCAATGTTAGCCAAATCACCTTTTTGTTGTTCTTTCAAAATAGTATTACTCCAGTTTTGCAATTGTTCGATGTGGAGTTTTTCTTTACGAGAAATCCTTTTGTTTTGTAATAAATGGTTTTTCAAAACGCCAGATTTACTTTGTTCTGCTAATTGAAAAGCCGCTTCGATATAAGTTTGCTTTTGTTCTTTTTGATATAATGCATCATAAAGGGCAATACATTTTTCGGTACGGTTGCGAACACGATGTTGATTAATGATTTTGGAGTTTTCATAAACCATCATGTTGGAAAATAACTCTTCAATATGATAAGCCAAGTGATAGGCTTCTAATGCTTTTTTAGCTTGGTTTTGCTTCGAATAAATTTCGGCTCGTAAATCCAATGCATCCAGTAAACTGGTTTCAGTATATAATGAATTTTGCTCTGGTAAGCTATTTTTTTTGTTGGAATAATTTGGGATTAACAATTTGAAAATGGATTCAATAACAGCGATTGATTCCTTTAACTTTTGTTGTTGAAACAATAAAGAAGCTTCTTCGTATTTGAATTTAGCTTTTTTTCTTGCTGAAAGATTTGGTGTTGTATAGAAATACTTTCTGGCTTTTTCGAAATAAGAATTAGCCAATTCAAACTTTTGCCATTGGGAATTTAGTGAAGCTAAGTTCCTGTAGCAATTTGCTAAAGTTTCTGTTTGGGTTTTATCGGATTTTAATAATGCGATGGAGTTGTGATAAGAAGCCTCCAGTTTTTCAAAAATATTTGGAATAATTTTGACTATCCTATCTGGGTTTCTGTAACTCAAGACATAACTATTGCCCAAATTATTCCATAAAATCCCTTTTTGAATATTAGATAATTTCTCGGTTTTGATCGTTTTTTCAAGTAAATCGATAGCTAAATCAATCTTGCCTGAGTTTTGATACACATTCGATAAATTGAGGATTGCAGCTATTTTTTTAGGCTGGTTTTTTTCCTGATTGGCAATATAATAATATTGTTTGATAGTGTTTTCGGCATTGTCGTAATCGCCTAGAATAGTGTACAAATTACCCAAAGGTTTCAGGCAAAATTCTATAATATCGTAATTGTTAAGGCGGTATTTTTGATATGTTTTCCAGGCTTTTTCATAACTGCTAACTGCTTCCTGAACTTTGTTGAATTGATTTTCGTAATAGGCTTTGTTGCAGTTTAAAATGACAATGGCTAGCAGTTCGTTTTTAGTTTTGGGCGTTGGATTTTTCCAAAATGCTTTTTCGGTACTATTGAGATGGTTTAAATTTTCGGCTGTTGGATTTGCGACAAAAGAATCTACTGCATTGTAGATTTTGTCTTCTTGGGTAAGTGGCTTTTGCCCGAAAACGGATATTGATAATAAAAGAGTTAATACAATGACAATATTTTTGACAAAAGTTGTCATTCCGACGAAGGAGGAATCACACTTGATGAGATTCCTCCTTCGTCGGAATGACAAAACTAATTTTTGTGACTTATGTGGTTTAAAAAACATTAAAACTTCCATATTCCATACACTTGAAAATAATTGAAATTCTCTTTGAAATTCATCACATAACGCGCTCCTAAACTCGGGCCGATGCGGGCAAAACCCAGGGTTAAGTCAAACAACAATCCTGTTTTTAAATTGGTGAAGCTTTTACTGTCAGATATACTGTTTTCTTCGGTTTTGATAATGGGTGTATCGGGTTTATCTGATTCGAAATAATCAATTCGGCTGTATTGTTCCTGTTTTTCCGAAGCATTAATGTTGGCTTGAACTCCAGCTCCAATGCCGATGAAATTGTTGATGTTGTAACGCAGCAGTAACGGAACTTCATTGTTGAAATTAGAATAACTCGTAGTTTTGGTAGTACGCGTAGCCTGTCGGACTCCGTTAGCTGTGGTGGTGAACCCATTGGTAATTGTGGTGGCTGAATTAAAATCATGCACACTATTGATTAATTCGGCTTGCCAATACAAACGATAGGATTTGTATGGAGAAATGGTCGCGCCCACAAAATAACTTCTGGATTTATCTAAGTTAGGATAATAATTATAACCCGCTTTGGCGCCAATAGAAATTCCGGGAAGGAATCGGGTAGTGGCGTAATTGGTAATAATGGGTTCGTTTTTGTCGAAAATAATAGCGGTTCTGCTTCGGGTGTTGACTTTATGAAAGTCCTTGTTGAATTTCATGGAGTATTTTACAAAACCTTTGGTGCTGTCTTTTTCTTTTACATTCTTTTGTTCGCTTCCTGGCAGATAAATGTTTTTGAAAGTAAAGAAGATTTGTTTTTGTTTGATAATCGTATCCAGACAACTGGTGGTTGGAATTTCATCTTTGGGACAAATAGGGCATTCGGGATACATGCCTTCTATTTTGAAAGTTTTTTTGTCAAACATATCCGGAATATCGGTTTCCAGACGAATCATTCTGGCCGGACCTTCGCCGTTATTTTGAAAACGGGTTTTGAAATTGACTCTTTTAAAACGAACGAATCTGTAATTCATAAAACTTCCGTTAGAGCCCATTTTGTTTGGATCATGGGAAGTTACGATTTCCATTTCCAGATTTTTTACTTTATGGTTTTTATAACTCCTGTTTGGAACATAAATACCGCGCATGGTAATGGTAGCACTGGTGTCTTTCAGCATTTCGGGAGTAGTTTTGAAAGTGTAAAAAACATTGCGGGTTTCCTGCGGATTAGCATCGTCAAATTCTAAGATAGAAACGTTTTTGAAGGTTTTATACGCTTCGGCGAGGGTAGCATCTAAATCTTCTTCGGTAGTGGTATTTTCGTATTTTTTTATTGGCAAATAAGTATTGTTAGAAGCCAAATAGGAATTGGATTGGTCAATGTCGTTGATTGTGGCAAAAGCATTTTCTTTTACTTCTTAGATTTTTCCGTTTGCAACATAATTTTCCAGGTTTTGATAACTCAGAATCACTTCCATTTCCTGGTCGGGAATGGGATCGCAGTTTTTTTGCAGAGCAAAACCATTTTGATCTGCGATAGATGCGATTTCGTTAAAATTTTTATCTGAGATTTCGTTGATTACCACTTTTTTTGGTCGGGTAGCAGGAGGTTTACCGTTGTCGTAATTGTTAGTTACCGCTAATCGGGCGGTGTAAGTTCCTTTGTTTTTGTAGGTATGTTTGGGTTCGGCAGCTTTGCTGAAGCTTCCATCGCCCAATTCCCAAAGATAGGAAAAACTGGGTTTTGGTGCGCCAGCAATAGGAATTAATGGTGGTGTTTCGGGTCTGTATGAAACCGTATTCGCATTTTGATTGTAGTTGATTACGGCCCTTCGGGTAACGGTATCTTTGACTTTTTTTTGTGAAAACAAGAAAAAAGAAGAAAGAAGTAAGAGTAAAGATAGATAGTATTTCATAATCAAATCTGGTTTTAGCCCTGATGGTAGCGGCATCCTTTTATGTCTTTCTTTAAGACATAAAAGATACAGCGGACAGCAGGAATAAGCTACTAATATTTGGTAAGGATAGCGGTTTAAAATCTTTTAAAAATAGAAAAAAGTGATGAGTAAATCACCACTTTTTTCAGAAATTAAATTTGGAGTCCTTTATTGAATCGCATTGATTGCGGCAATTAATTGAGCTTCGGTTCCTACTGTTGTTTCCCCCATTGTGAAAGTGAAAACATCATTGGCTTGAATGGTTACCCCTTTTATGGCGTATCTCCAGTTTCCGTTATCTTCGGTCGCAAAGATGATGTGACAAGCAAGACCAACAGGAATTTGACCGTAGTGTTCGCTAAATAATCCTTCGGCGGTGTAAGTATCTAGTTTTGCTAAAGCGTTAGTTCCTTCGCCGTCATAAGATAAATAGATTGCACAGTTGTTGTTGTCGTATCCTTCGGGAGCATCAACAAGAATGGTAGTTTTAGGTCTTGGATCGCTGTAGAATTTATCCACATTTGTCCATCCAAAGTTTCCAAAACTCACATAGTAGTTAGTGCCTTCTCCTTGAACACCGCCTTTTCCACCGTTACCATCAGCTTTACGCGCATCTTCCCAGGCTAAGTTTCCTTCGTCGTCAATAATTCCGTTCCATAAGGTCATGCCTGTATCTATACCATCAGTAAGGCTGCCAGGAACTAATAAAGTGATATTGCAAGTGGTTGCTAATTCTGCACCATTTTGAGTGGCTTTGATAAAAAATTCTCCTCCAGAGATGAGTAAATTTCGTTTTCCATCGGGCATGATTCCCATAGTTGGTTTGTTAGTTACTAACATGTTTCCTTTGTCAAAAAGTTCTACATATTCAATTTGTACATCGCCAGTTACAGGGTTTCCGTCTTTAGTTAAACAACTTCCGTTGATGGTAATTTTCACACCGTTTTCAGAAGTTAGGGTTGTAGCGCCGTCTTCGGCAGTGATTGTAAATTCCTGAGTGATTTTCTCTAAGGCAGCTTCTCTAACATTTGCAAAGTCTTGTCATTGCAGCTTACTAATGAAATTGCCGCTAAAAATAAAAGTCCGATGGTTTTAAAATTTGTCTTCATGATTTCTTGATTTTAATTATGGTTAAAATGATTTTCGTTGTTTATACTGTTATATCAATTCGGTTTTAAAATTGTTACCCCAGTATTTTAATTTTTTTTTAATTGTTTCTGATTCTGTTGTTATATCAATTCTTGTTTTAATTTGTTACCCCTGTTTTAAAATATTTTTTTAGTACTTCGGGTTTCTATCAGTATATCAATATGGATTTCGAATTGTTACCCCTCAATCTCAATTTATTTCAGATTATTTTTTAAAGCCTGTTTGAAATTCATCAAAATCATTTCCCCAACCCTAAAGGGTGTAATTTTGATGCGTTTTAAGAAATTTTCCCGGTTTCTAACAGCTGGTTTTTTTCTTTAAACATTCAAACAGGCTTTTTAATTGAGTAGGCATTTTTCTTCAAAGACATTTCCGTCTTCATCTATGGCAATTAGTATTTCTTTTTTTGGAGTATATGTTAGTGTCAAATAAATCCAGACTATTGACCAAATTCCGAATGTGATGCAAAAGAGTTGAAGGTGTAAAACATGATTAATGCTTTTTTGTTCTTTTATCAAAACTACATAAGGCAGTTTGTCATTGTATTCAGTGATTTTAAAACCCGCCTGAATTTTATTCGAAAGTTTTTCAGAAAATCTGTCAATAACAATTGGAGAAGATAACTGTTCGTTTTTCATGGCTTATCAATTTGAAAGGTTTCACATCTATATCCACTTGATTTTATATTTGTTACCCATTAAATCGATTTTTATTTCAGATTCTTTTTTACATTAGCAGTTCAATTTTTTCCTATGTCAGAAAACAAAATTCATCCGGATCAGTATTTTATCGAAGGATTGGCGAATAATGATTCGGCGATAATTCAATCTATTTATAAGAAGTTTGTTCCCAAAGTGGTTTCTTATATCAGGAATAATTCAGGCGATGAAGATCAGGCTCAGGATGTGGTTCAGGAAATTATGATTTTGTTGTTCAATCAGGCAAAAGCCAAACAGCTGCAACTGAGTTGTCCGTTTGATGCTTACTTTTTCTTGTTGTGCAAAAGAAAATGGCTCAACGAGTTAAAAAAAGCGTCGAATAAAGGGGTAACAATTCAGGATGATTTGACATCTACTAATGAACCCACGGAAGAGATGGTGGCACAAACGGAACTATTTGAAGAGAAACAACAGCTTTTTGATATGATGTTTCAAAGATTAGGCGAAAAATGTCAGGAAGTTTTAAAGTGGAGTTTTACTTTGAAATCAATGGAAGAAGTAGCCGAGAAACTCAATGTAACCTATGGTTATGTTCGAAAGAAAAAATCCTTGTGTACTGGTCAATTGACTCAATGGATTCACGAACACAGTAGTTTTAAA
>NCET01000291.1 GCA_002280815.1 Flavobacteriales bacterium 32-34-25
CCAATTTCAAATTTATGGGATGGTCAGTTTTTAGAGTATTGGGGGTCCTACTTTACAGATAGAACTATTGATGTAGGAAATCATTTAGTGACTTTTGATGTAGGAAAAACAACTAAATTGAGTCGTTTGAGACTTTGGCAATTTTCAGAACCTATAGGTGGTCAAAGATTGTATTACTATTTGGGAGCCATGAAAAAGTTCAGAATATGGGGTAGTAATACTTTAAACGATGGAACGCTAGATAGCAATTGGACTTTAATGGGCGAATATGAAATAAAAAAACCTTCTGGTTTACCTTATGCACAAGAAAATAATGATGACCTTTTAGCAGCCAGAGATGGTGCCGATTATGAAGTTGCTTTAGATAAGCCTGCTGTTCGTTATTTGAGAATAGAATGTTTAGAAAACTGGATTGGTGGTAAATTTATGGCTGTTTCAGAAGTACATGTGTATGGTAATCCTAATTTTTAATATTAAATAAAAAGCAATGAAAAATTTAAGGAATATTTTAATAATAGCTTTTGCTACAATTTTAATGGTACTTGTGTACTCGTGTTCTAATAATGCAGATGATTATTTGAAGTTTACAGAAGGTGGTGCTATCTCATATACAGGTAAAATAGATTCATTAAAAATATTACCAGGTAGAGATAGAATAAAAATTGAAGGACTTATTATTTCGGATCCTAAGGTTTCTGAATTGAGAATCTATTGGAATACTAAAAAAGATTCGGTTGTAATACCAATTAATAGAACTTCAGGAGTTGATGAGATCTCTTCTGTTGTAGAAAATCTTCCTGAAAATATTTACAATTTTGAAGTGAAGACTTTTGATGCTAAAGGGAATGGTTCTGTTTCTCAGTATATTACGGCTCAAACTTATGGAATACGTTATCAGGCAAGCTTGACTGATAGAAAGATTGTTACTAGTAAATTATCAAGTGATTTCTCTCTTACAATTGATTTTGCTAGTATGGATTTAACAACAGGTGCATTTGCTACTGAAATCGTATATACTGATGGTTTAGATGTAGAGCATACTATGACGGTTCCTGTTACACAAAATCAGCTAGTGATACCAAATTATAAGGCAGGAAGCAAGTTCAAACAGCGTTCATTGTTTTTACCTGTTAAAACTGCTATAGATACATTTTACACTGATTTTGTTTCAAAAGATCCTCAGGTTATCGATCTTACTTATTTGATTAAGAATAATAAGCGTCCATTTGTTGCATCTTCATTTTCTGGCAGATGGGGTATTTTGGCTGATTGGACAACTAACGATGCTTGTAAAAACCATGGCGGTTATGGTGGTATAGATTTTGGATGTTGCGGTAATCCTCCCGCTACAATAAATCTAGAATCTGGTTGGGGTGCTCCAGTGATTACTAATGGTAAAATATACCAAACGATAACATTAGAGGCGGGTACTTATATTTTTAATGCTCCTTTGTTAGCATCTGGCAGTGGTCTTAATAGTGGTTATACTTTATCTGACTATGTATATTTGGCAGTTGCAAAAGGTAATATATTGCCTAATTCTAGTGGTGGAGTTCTTGAAACAGATCCTTCAACTTTAGGATTTAAAAGAATAGTGAATACTATGAATTCAGAAAGTGCAGTTATTACCTTTACTATTACACAATCTGAACAAATAACATTAGGAATTTCAACAACACAAGGAAATGAAAGATACGGTCATTTTTTATCTTTCAGTTTATTTAAAAAGAATAATTAATTTGAATTAATTTGGTTTTTAAAGCAGTATGATAAATCTCATTATCATACTGCTTTTTTTTACAAAAAATGAAAATTTCTATTTGCAAAATATGCCTAATAAAGTTTAAAATCTGCTCATAATAGACTTGGAATTGTTAGATACTATGAAATATTGATGAAACATAGAAAGCCTCCTTTGTTTTTTTATCTGTATATTATAAAGTCAGTTAAGGTTTTGAGTGTAGCTAGGTTTTTTTTTAGTTTGTTTTGAACCTTAATCGATCAACTGTTTTTTAAAATTAAATCTTGTAAGCGCTTTTTATCTATTGTTTAATGAGAAGCTAGGATAATTCATTTAAATACTAATATCCCCCTTTTAATATATTAGAATCACCCCCTATTTGCCTAATTTGATAGGTTAGATTTGTATTGAATTCCTCGTTGACCAGTAAGTTTTTATTGCTGATTGAAATTTAACTTATATTTTAAATTACTGATGAATAGATAGTTGTGTTTTTTAATAAAAATAATCTAAGTAAATATTGTGTAAAAAAGATTCAATCAATCATTCTCGAATTGCAAAAGTCTTTAATAAAATAATAGTAGTGTGCCAATTATATGTGTGCCAAAAAATGACATATTATGAAAATAGTAAAAAAATATTGTAATATTTTAAGTTTAGTTCTCATTGCTTTTTTAACATTAAGTTGTTCAAGCGGCAGTGTTAATGGTTCTGATACTGTAGATCCAGATGTTGATTCCGGTTCTGAAAAAGTAGTTCCACAGGTGCAAACGGTGGAAGTTAGTAATGTTTTGAAAACTACTGCTTTTGTTGATGCAAAAGTAATAGACAACGGAAGTGCCTCAATTGTTAGAAGAGGTGTTTGCTGGAATACAACAGGTAATCCAACATTAGAAAATGGAGAGTCGTTAAACGCTACAGCAGTTAAAGGTTCTGGTGAATTTTCGACTGAGTTATCTAAATTGAAAGATGGGCAACTTTTTTATATCAGAGCCTTTGCAACATCAAGTGCGGGAACTGGATATGGAGAAGAAAAAAGTTTTACGACTATTAGGATTCCTAAGCCTATTGTTTACTTGGACTCTACCTCTTTTAGTAGCAAAGAAAAATTTGAAGCCAAATGGAATATGCTTTATCCTTGGGGTTCTGATCACAATGGTTCTGCTCGTATGTTAGCAGAAAATGTATCATTGCTAACAGGAGGAGTTCTTCAAATAAAAGCCGAATGGACTAATTGGGCTTGGGAAGGTTATAGTACAGCTGAGCCTAAGCTAAGAATTACGTTTCATTCGGGAGCAATTCATGCTAAAGACCAAATTAAAGTAACTTCTGAATTGCCTTATTGGGAAATTAGCGGCGATTTCAAAGCACCTATAACTCCTAGTTCCTGGCCAGCTTTTTGGATAACTGGTGCATGGAGTTGGCCTCCGGAAGTAGATATTTTAGAGTTTAAAGGAAATTCAAATAATTGGCAAAATACAGTTACTGGGCCAGCTTGGAATCAAACAGTCTGGACTTCCATTCCTACTGCAATCCCTGATGCTACCACCACATGGCACAATTATAAGTTAACCATGGAAAAAGTTTCTAACACTGATGTATTGGTCAAAATGTACATTGATGGGGTGCTTAAAACCTCGGCAACTAAAGATTATGTGGGTAAACCATTTTGGCTGATTATGAATATGCAAATGGAGGGAGCCAGTGGGACAACCAATGATAATTCTGTTGTAAGAACAACTCCTCAGTATTTTCAAGGTAGAAATGTTTATGTAGCGGCAACGCCTAAAGAATAATAATATTGTTTAAAAGAAAGTGGGCCAATTTTATGTCTGCTTTCTTTTAAATAAAAAATAGGTAGTGTTTGATATCCCTAAAATCAATCGGTAAGTTATGATTAAGTTTTTGTGTTCAATAGTTTTAAGTTTTCTATGTTCTTTCGTTTTCAGTCAGAATGATTCTTTCATTCCGGGAAATACATGGAAAGACACTAATGGTGTGCATATCAATGCTCATGGTGGCGGTGTTGTTTTTGTTGATGGTGTTTATTATTGGTATGGAGAGTATAAAACTGCGGGTCGTGGCGGAAATACATCCTTGCAAGGAGTAAGCTGTTATTCGTCAACCGATTTGTACAACTGGACTAACGAAGGAATTGTTTTGAGAGTTGAAACTAATCCTAATTCTGAGATAACAAAAGGCTGTATTATAGAACGTCCAAAAGTTGTTTTTAATAAAAAGACTGGAAAGTATGTTATGTGGTTTCATTTGGAATTAAAAGGTCAAGGTTATGATGCCGCTAGAGCTGCTGTAGCTGTAAGCGATAGTCCAAGAGGCCCTTTCCAATTTAAAAAATCATACCGACCAAATAAAGGAGTTTGGCCAATGGATTTTGATGATAAATTCAAATCAGCAGTTATTGCAGAACATAGATTAAAATCCTGGACTCCCGAATGGTTGACGGCAGTAAAAAACGGAATGTTTGTTCGAAGAGATTTCGAAAAAGGACAAATGTCTCGAGATATGACCGTATTTGTTGATGACAACGATAAAGCCTATTTAATACATGCTTCAGAAGATAATTTGACACTTCATCTATCAGAACTTACAGCAGACTATTTAGATTTTACAGAAAAATGGACCAGAATGGCACCCGCAGGTCACAATGAAGCGCCTGCCATTTTTAAAAAAGACGGTATTTATTATATGATTACTTCGGGATGTACTGGTTGGGATCCGAATGAAGCACGTTCGTTTAGTTCCAAATCAATTTGGGGACCGTGGAAACCTCTTGGGAATCCCTGTGTTGGAAAAGGGGCGGAGCTTACATTTCATTCGCAAAGTACCTATATTTTGCCAGTTGATGGAAAAAAAGATCAATTCATATTTATGGCCGATCGATGGAAACCGGATAACCCAATTGATGGGAGTTATGTTTGGTTACCTATAAAGTTTGATAAGGAAAAACCAGTCTTGAATTGGTTGGAAAGTTGGAATTTAGATGTTTTTTAGAAAAAATAAAATTAAAATAGATGAAAAAAAGTATTGATTTATTTCTGATGTTACTATTTGTTATTTGTTCTTGTTCTTCGGGAAGTTCTTCTGAAGTTGCTGAGGTAGAAGAACCAGATAATGTTGGGGAGTTGGCTACGTTGAAAACCAACGAAGCTGAAGAAATTGCAGCCAAGCAAGCTGTAATTTGGGGTATGCTTGAAGATAATGGTGGGAGCAGTGTTTTTGAACGAGGGGTGTGTTATGGAACAACTGCAAATCCTAATTATGAAGGGACAAAAAAAATAGCGAGTGTTACTAAAGGTTCTGGAGAGTTTAAAGTAGAATTAACTAATCTGGAAGGAAGCATGGTTTATTATGCACGAGCTTATGTGATAAACAAAAAAGGAGTGGCTTATGGCAATCAGGTGAGTTTTAAAACTGCCGACTTAGCTTCGCCTTTATTGGTTTTGGGAACTATAAAAGTGGCAGGTGCACATGATTTATTCTTGGATGTAATCTTAAAAGAACACGGCGATTTAGCAATCCAAGAAATAGGTTTGGTTTACAATACAGCTACAAAACCAACAATAGCCGATAATAAAATAGCCAGAAGCAAGGTGGAAGACAAATTCAAAGAGCGTATTCGTAATTTAAAACCAGAAACTTTGTATTATGTAAGACCTTATGCGGTAACGCCGGGTGGAGTTTTATATGGTGAAGAATTTGTAATAAGTACCATTAAAAAAGGGAATTTTACCTATTCGTTTAATCAAAATGGAGCCGATGCTGCAACTGTTACCAGAATAAAAGCAGCATTTGATTTGGCAACAACCTATTACAATAATTTTACTTCCATTGTAAAACATGTAACGGTAAATTATTCGCCGGGAACACCTACTGCCGATGCCAATTTTTCGGGTTGGATTAATATGGGAGCCAATGCTTCTTATCAAAAGGCTGGAACTGCAAAGCGATTTTCTTTACATCATGAATGCTTTAATATTGCAAGGCATGAAAGCTGATGGATTGCCTAGTAATTAAGAGTTAAGATAATTAGTGGGTGTGTTTAAACAAGGTATAAATGGAGTAATTCATTTATGCTTTGTTTTTATCTAGTAGATTCTTTTGAAAAAAAGGGAACTGCTGTTGAAAATTGAATTAAAGGTATGGTTTTGAGTTTCATACTTTTAGAAAAACCAAATGAACAAATTATAATTTTTAGGAACCAAAAAAAACTTATTATGAAGTACATTTTTACATTATTGATTATTGTTTTTTCTGCAACATTATCGGCACAGACAGAGCAAAACCATATTCCTGTTTCAAAATCAATTGTTGGGATTTGGCGGCTAATAGACGAAAGAACACTTACTAATGGCGAATCTATAAAAATAGTAACAGGAGACTACAAAGTAATTAATGCTGATGGCACCTATTACACGTTTGTAACTTGGCCTAATCAAACAACAATTGCACAATATGGATCTTACGAAATAAAATCAGACAGTACCTTAGTGGAACACATCATAGAGAATGTACTACACCCTCGTTTAAGTGGAAGAGATTCACCCATCAAATACAACTTGATAGATGAAAATACAATGATTGTGGCTTGGAGTTATAATCTTGATGGAAATATTTGGATAAATGAAAAATGGATTCGTTTGCCTTTGGCTGTGCCAACAAGCGTCAGCGGTGTAAAGCTTCTGCATCCTGGGACTCAAAAGCAGTAAAAAAACACTAAACCAAACAATATTTATCGATTTATATATTATTTAAGTTGTTAAACTTATCAAGCAGTGGAGCATAAATAGAGTCTTTGAAATTCGAAAGAATATTGGATTTTATTTATGCTTTGTTTTTTATCTAGTATTTTCATTTTAAAAACTGGTAGGAACTGGTATTGAAAATTGAATTTAATACATAGCTTTGAATTTCATGTTTTTAAAAAGAGAGCCAATTAAAATAATTACAGAATGATGAAAAACATACAATTTGTAGCGTCTTTTTTTTTACTTAGTTTGTTAACGCTGAATTGTGTTTCGGCTCAGAAGAAAATGAAGGCTGATTTTGAAAGAAAACAACTTTTTGATTTTGATTGGAAATTTTCTTTAGGAGAATCTTCTACAGCAAATGCAGTAAGCTTTGATGATAGTTCCTGGAGAAAATTAGATTTGCCTCACGATTGGAGCATCGAAGGAAAATCAGAAAAAAACAATCCAAGTGAAGGCGATGGAGGGTTTTATCCAATGGGAACGGGATGGTATAGAAAAACATTTTCAGTGCCTGTTCAATGGAAAAACCAAAAAGTAGCCATTTATTTTGAAGGTGTTTATATGAATGCGGAAGTTTTCGTTAACGGAAAATCAGTAGGAATACAACCTTATGGTTATACTTCTTTTGAATATGATTTAACCCCTTATTTAAAATTTGGACAGCAAAACACTATTGCTGTGAAAGTGGATAATTCGAAACAAAAAAACAGCAGATGGTATAGTGGTTCTGGAATTTATCGTCATGTTTGGTTGAAAGTAAAAAATTCGATTCATATAAAAAACTGGGGAGTAGCTATTAGTACTTCGAAAGTGGATAAAACGAGAGTGATACCTATAGCAAGGGTTCCAATTAAGATTATAGTAAAAAATGAAATAGCCAGTCCCCAAACTATTTCGCTTTCAACGATAATTACTGATAAAAAAGGGAAGGATGTAGTTGGTTTTTATACTAAAGTGAAATTACAGCCTAATGAAGAACAGGAAGTGATTCAAGATGTATGGTTAGAAAATCCTATGGTTTGGTCATTAGAGGAGCCTAATCTTTATGTTGCAAAAATTAAGATTATGCAAGGGAATGTAGAGTTAGATGCTGTTGCAAAAACTTTCGGAATCAGAACAATCGAATTCAGTGCTGAAAACGGGTTTGTATTAAATGGTAAAAAAGTGCTGTTAAACGGAGGTTGTGTGCATCATGATAACGGAGCTTTAGGAGCTGCTGCTTATGATCGTGCCGAAGTAAGAAAAGTAGAATTGTTAAAAGCTGCCGGATTCAATGCAGTAAGAACTTCGCATAATCCTCCTTCGGAAGCTTTTTTAGATGCTTGTGATCGATTAGGGATGTTGGTAATTGATGAGGCATTTGATGGTTGGAGAATTAAAAAAACAACCTATGATTACGCCAGTATTTTTGACAAATGGTGGAAACACGATGTCGAGTCTATGGTTTTGCGTGATAGAAATCATCCTTCCATTATTATGTGGAGTACTGGTAATGAAATTATTGAAAGAAAAGAACCAGCAGCGGTTGAAACGGCAAAGATGCTAGCTAATGCTGTGCGAAATATTGATTCAACACGTCCAGTAATATCGGCAATGACTACTTGGGATAAGTCATGGGAAATTTTTGATCCTTTAATGGCGGCACATGATGTGGCAGGTTATAATTATCAATTGCATCATGCTGAATCCGATCATGAAAGAGTGCCTTCGCGTATTATTGTACAAACGGAATCTTATCCTAAAGATGCTTTTTCAAATTGGAATCTGGTTCAAAAACACAATTATATCATAGGTGATTTTGTGTGGACAGCCATGGATTATTTAGGAGAATCGGGCATTGGTCGTTATGTGTATCCGGGTGAACCAACGGGCGAACATTGGGAAGGAAATTTATATCCTTGGCATGGTGCTTATTGTGGCGATGTAGATTTAACAGGATGGAGAAAACCCATTTCTCATTATCGAAGTATGTTGTATAATGATAATGAAAAATTATACTTAGCTGTTCGCGAACCTAATCCGGAAAGTGGAGCAATTAAGCTGACTTCATGGGCAGTTTGGCCCACTTGGGAAAGTTGGACCTGGCCTGGTCATGAAGGGAAAAATCTTGAAGTTGAGGTGTATTCGAAATATCCTAAAGTAAGACTGTACCTGAATGATAAGGTTATTGGTGAAAAAGAAACTGGTTTAACTCAGGAGTTTAAAGCAACTTTCGCAATTCCGTATACTAGTGGAAAATTGAGAGCAGTAGGTATAGAAAATAATAAGGAAGTAGAATCGGTTTTGTTACAAACAGCCCAACAACCAACTAAAATAAAATTGACTGCCGATCGAAAAGAAATAGCTGCCGATGGTCAGGATTTGTCTTATATTACAGTCGAAATTACAGATGATAAAGGAATTTTGGATCCAAATGCAGTAAACCAACTTTCATTTAATGTTTCAGGTTCCGGAGTTATAGTAGGTGTTGATAATGCTAATTTAAAAGATACCGATTTGTATGTTGCAAATACTCGTAAAGCTTGGCATGGACGTGCTATGGTGATTGTTAAAAGCACCAAACAATCAGGAGCTATTCATCTTGAAGTTACTTCGCCAGGTTTAGAAACTGCAAATATAAAATTGAAAACGATTCAAGGTAAATAGAGAGTCGTTTGTTGCAAAAATTACATGATTTCGATATTATCTGATGAAATTCTTTGAATAAGAAAATAGGTCGCTCCGCTGGAGCTTTAGCTTACGGATGATTACTTTTTTCTACAAACATTTCGCTCCTAACGGAGCTATTTGTTTGTAGAAAAATGGGTTGTCAAAAAAAAGCTCCAGCGGAGCGAGCTGTTGTAATAGGCAGTAAATGATTGGTAACTCGAAATTAAATTAATCTAGTGGCTATTTTTAAAAACTGGTGGGTACTGGTATACAACAACGGAGTTTATTTCTATTTTTGCTTTCTCAACCAATTAACGAAAAATAAACCATATTGTATGTCTACTACTGAAAATAATTTATCCCATTTAGAATCTGCAGTTGCTCCTTTCTATGAGTTGACTAATAAAAACGGGGCGCAACTTAAAGTAATTTCTTTTGGAGCTACCGTTACAGCATTGAAAATTCCGTTGAAAAATGGCGAACTTGTCGATGTAGTTTTAGGATTTGATACTGTTGAAGGTTACAAAAAATCGTTTCAATTAGATGGTTCTCCTTATATGGGAGCTACAGTGGGGCGTTATGCTGGAAGAATTAACGAAGGAAAATTCGAATTGAATGGTGAAAGCTACCAATTGAATATCAATAATGGAGCTAATTCTTTACACGGTGGTATTGCTAATTTTAGCAAAAAAACCTGGAATGTAGATTCAGTAACAACTGGCGAAAATCCATCGATTACGTTGAGTTATGTTAGTGCTGCTAACGAAGAGAATTACCCGGGAGAACTTTCAGTAAGTTTGACTTATACTTTATCTGAGGAAAACGAATTGATTATCGAATACAAAGCAACTACTTCTGAAGATACAATTATCAATTTAACACATCACAGTTACTTTAATTTGGACGGACATCAATCGGATGTTTCTGGTCAGGATTTAATTGTTCATGCACAAAAAGTAGTGGAAACTAGAGAAGATTGTATTCCAACAGGAAATATTCTGGAAGTGGCTAATACGGTATTCGATTATAGAACGGCAAAAAAATGTCCTAAAAACATTGACAACACTTTTGCAGTAGAAAATAACAACGAAGTGAAGGCTACGCTTTTTAGTCCTGTGACTAATTTAAAAATGGATGTTTACACTGATCAGCCTGGAGTTCATATTTATGTGGGAGGAAATTGTGGTTCTGATTTAAAAGGAAAAGAAAATACAACATATCACGCTTTGAGCGGAATTTGTTTTGAAACTCAGAATTTCCCGGATGCTCCAAATCACGCTCATTTTCCAACTGCTGTTTTGAAGAAAGACGCCGTTTACAAGCATAAAACAACTTATAAATTCGAATCACTATAAAGAGTGAATTTTCAATAAAAATAAATTTAATACTACTTCAATTTCTAACCAATGAATGATATTTTAATTAATAAAACAACCAGCTATTTTAAGGAAACTTTTGGTTCTGAGCCAACAAGAATAGTGCTTTCTCCAGGGAGAATCAACATCATCGGAGAACATATCGATTACAATGATGGTTATGTTTTGCCTGCTGCTATCGATAAAATTATTTGTTTTGCTTTTGCAAAAAACAATACAAATACGTCCAGAGTAATTGCTTTAGACCTTAATGATGAATTTGAAATTGATGTTACGGCTGAGGTAAAATTAGACGATAATGACTGGACAAATTACATTAGAGGTGTAATCAACCAATTAAAAATCAACGGATTTCAATTGGAAGGCGTAAATTGTGTTTTCAGTAGTAACATTCCTGTGGGGTCTGGATTGTCTTCTTCTGCGGCTTTAGAATGTGGATTTTTATTTGGAATGAACGATTTATTCAATTTGAATATCAAACCAATTGACATTGCCTTGTTAGGACAAAAAGCCGAGCATTGGGTGGGAATTAAATGCGGAATTATGGATCAGTTCTCTAGCGTGATGGGACTGGAAGATAAAGTAATCAAAATTGATTGCCGCACTTTAGAATATACATATCACGATGCTAATTTTAGCGATTATTCATTGATTTTGTTTGATTCGAATGTAAAACACTCGTTGATGACTTCGGCTTATAATGAAAGAAGACAGCAGTGCGAGGAAGGAATTGCAATTGTAAAAGCGAATTTCCCAGAAATAAAAAGTTTCAGAGATTGTACCGAACAAACGATAATTGATTTGAAAGACAAAATGAGTCATGACGTTTTTAGACGTTCTCTTTTTGTGGTGAAAGAAATCAACCGCGTTATTCAGGCTTGT
>NCET01000292.1 GCA_002280815.1 Flavobacteriales bacterium 32-34-25
GGAAAATCTACTATCATTAATCAAGTTATTGATTGGGTTCTTGGAAATTATACAAATACAAACACAATTACTTTTGAAGGTAATGGAGGCGATAGGTATGGTTACATTCAAGTTGGTCGTATTAGAATAGGATTTATTTCAGAAGGTGATACTTATGAGCACGTGAAATTACGATTAGAGGAATTACATTTATTAGATTGTGATGTTATTGTTTGTGCATCTAGAACGAGATTATCCTCATATTCTGCTGTATGGGAATTTATAAATTTGCATAATACAGTTAGACTATCATATTTACATCGTTTTATTTATGTTTCATTCCCTGCTAATACTCCCCAAACAAACCTAGTTGTCGAAGAATTACAAACTTGGCTAACTGGTCTAGAAAAATTATAATTATTACTGGAAAAAAAACACTCATTCTTACCCCAATATTTTTTATAATGGAAAAAAATGCCTAATAAATGCTTTTTAGTGGAAAATAAAGTATATTTTTGCTTGAATAAAGCCCACTAATGGAAAATTTTGTCCCAACACACCTTCAAGAAATTATTTATTCTTCGAGCGATAAAAAAATAAGAAAACAAATTGCTCTACTCGAAAGTACAGGTAAAATAAAAAAAATTGCACCTCGTATCTTCACTTCCAACTTTATTGATATCGATGAGGTTATTATCAAAAGAAACCTTTTTTCTATTCTAGGCAATTTATATCCCGGTGCATTATTAAGCCATCGTTCCGCAATTGAATTTAAACCAACTACTACAGGCCAAATATTTGTTACCTACACCTACACAAAAAAAATAGAGTTGCCCGGAATAACCATTCGTTTTATGGAAGGTATTGGAGCAATTGAAGGAGACAATTCATTTTCGGGAGAATTATTTGTATCGCAACAAGAAAGAGCTTTTTTAGAAAATCTACAATCCTCAAGAAAATCGGGTCCAGAATCTAAAACTATTTCAATTGCTGAACTAGAAAATAAATTAGAGAAAATAGTACAAGTAAAAGGCGAAGAAGGACTAAATCAAATTAGGGATAACGCAAAAGTAATAGCAGATAAATTAGGAATGCAAAGTGAGTTTGAGAAATTAAACAAACTAATCAGTGCCTTATTATCTACACAACCATCAAAAATATTATCGTCTCCACGCGCTATTGCACGAGCATTTGGAAATCCTTATGACCAATCAAGAATAGATTTGTTTGAGATATTATTTCTAGAATTAAAACAAAGAGAATTCAAAAATGTTGTAGATAGAAATACAACCAATAAAGCTTTTCAAAATTTTGCTTTTTTTGAATCCTACTTTTCAAATTATATTGAGGGAACTCGATTTGAAGTGATTGAAGCAAAAAACATCATCGAAACCGATACACCAATGTTCAATCGTGACGAAGATTCACACGACATATTGGGAACCTATAAATTGGTCAGTAATAAAATCGAAATGAATGTTACACCAACTTCCCCAGAAGAATTCATTAACATTCTGCAATACAGACATCGATTACTTTTGGAAGCAAGAATATCAAAAATGCCAGGCGTATTTAAAGATAAAAACAATCGTGCTGGAGAAACATTTTTTGTTGATTTCGAATTAGTAAAAGGGACATTAATAAAAGGTTTTGATTTCTACAAAGCACTAACAGACCCATTTGCAAAAGCAACTTACATTATGTTTATGGTTAGCGAAATTCACCCATTTTTGGATGGTAACGGAAGAATTGCAAGAGTAATGATGAATGCCGAATTAGTCAAAGCTGAACAAACAAGAATAATAATTCCAACAGTATATCGTGATGATTATTTAGGTGCTTTACGAAGACTAACAAGGCAACAAGATCCATTAGCTTATATAAAAATGCTACAACGAGCACAAGATTTTAGTGCAACATTACAAGCAGATACTATCGAAGAAATAGAATTGCAATTACAATCAAGTAATGCTTTCAAAGAACACGACGAAGCCAAATTAAAGATTATCCAATAGTCCAAACTCATTATCTCATTCAGCTGCACAAAAATCGCTCCTAGTCCAAGTATTCCTAGCATCAATTCTTTGTTTGCTTCATTTCACTAATGATGTTTCCAATAACGAGAACATTCTTTTTCATTCGTTGGTAAAAAGACGTTTTACATTCCAATTGCCACTCCTTTGCCAACGCTCCAAAAGTTTTTGTACGCCCTAGAACGTTTATCTTTCAAAAGAAAATTTAATGGTAGGGCAACAAAAACTTTCCCAAAGCTGTGTTACATAATTGAGTATTATAATTCATCACAAAGCTTTTATATTGTTTTTTGGTTTTTGCAATGAAGTTATAATATCATTTATGTAAAACAGCCCCGCACCCAACGCTCTAGCCAGTGGCTCCAGGACAACTTTTTTTATTGCTCCCTCGCACCTGCCAGCAATAAAAAAAACCGTCCTTCGCCACTGTCTTTAAGGACGTTCGCCATTTCATAAGAAGCTTTATGGAACTAATTACTTTCAAGAACTTTCACGGTCACTGTTTTTAGCAACTTTATATTTAAATCGGTAGTGTTTGCATTGCTTTTATAAGTAGAAAAATGGCTTTAATCTGTAGTTAATTTGCCTATGGATAAAGCCATTTCTCTACCCATAAAACCAAAAAGCCAGCAAGAGTGTATTTTTTTATTTGCCAGAACCATCGAAGTAATTGTTTTCACGATGGCCAAATGTCATACTACTTCCAAACACCTTTTCCTGTAAACTGAATACCAGACACTGCTAACTAAATCCTAGCATCAAGCCATCATAAAAACAATCAGGAACATCCCAGCAAGCAAATAAAAACACACACACTTGCCTGCGCTACTGCCCCATCGCACTAGGAATTATCTTTTCATTGCTTTTGTAAGTATTGAAAATCACTTGAAACTTTTACATAAAATTAGAAATATCGGAAAAGTGATTTTCAATACCCACAAAATCAAGTCCAGGAAAGAGTATGGATTTTTAAAACAGAAAAATAATAGGAATGGATTTAATATTTCTTTTTCCGTTTTAAAAATCCATACCCTTTCTGAAGACGATAATGCATCTCATCAACTTTTTAAAACCCCATTTCATAACAACACTTCGGTGGAAAGAAAAATAAAAAAATAAATAAAAAGAAAGTAAAGGTAAGTTCCAGTTTCAAGAAAAGAAAGTTCAAGCCCTACGGGTTTTCAATAAAATCTCCACCCTATGTTTTCGTTTCGCATCAACATTTGATTTTAATCAAAACCCCAATTCCGAACAAATCTATCTTAAAAAGCCGGGTAGTATTTTTTTGAAAAAACTTGCTTTTCTTGAAACCTCCACTTGAGAGACGACTTTCTTTTTTTTTCTTTTTTTTCTTTTAAAAAATTATATGTGGCGAGTTAAGCGAGGCACATTATCTTAAAAACCGAAAGTATGACAAATTTCATCATCAAAACCCACCAAAAAAATACTGTTTATACAAAACCTCATTTATTCATACTTAACAAAGGAATGAACAGCGGTAAGCCACAAAAAGAGCCATTTACGAACAGTTTTGTTATCATTTTTCAAAACGAAACAGATTGTGAAAGCATTTATTATGTGGCTTATAGCTTGTGGAAAACCAATTTTTGGCATCCACATTTAGTAGGCTCGGTTATTCCATTTTTACGCCTTCAGAATTTTTCAAAAGAATTCTATCTAAAAGCCAGTTTGATGATGCAGGAACACGAAGAACATCAAAAAAATGTGGAAGCTATTAAACTTTTAGAAAAAAAGGAAAAACAATTTTACGAGAACATCAATCTTATTAATGATTTAAAAAGAGTGATTTTGTACCGCTATTCTAAAAAATAAAATCAATTTCTAACTTTAATTTTTCACTTATGAATACCAAACTGACAATTGGAAGTCCAAAGCATCAAGAGTATGTTTTGGAGTTTTCGACACCAGAGCCAAAGCCATTGACAGCGCAAAATGGCAAGAATTATACAACCACAATTCCGAAGTGGTAGTTTTAGAAGTTACACTAAATCTATTTGAAGAAGTTTAATTATTAGCCAAAAAAAATGCCCAATCCAATCGGAAAGGGCATTTTAAAGTTTAACCCAAAGGTCACCACAACTAGAGTTAAACTATTTCTTGTGCTTCTTGATTAAGAATTTGAGTATCAAAGATATTAAAAAACTGACTATCGCCCCAAGCGTGGCAAGAATTATAGTTTTCAGTACATCTTCCGAATGTAAATTCGGCAAAATACTCAAAAATGTACCGCCAGCGGTACCTACTGCAGTTGAATTACTGTGATCCATCTGCTTTTTCGGTGGTCAATTGGCTAACTGCGGAAATAACACCGCCAGCAACCGCCAAATAACCTCCAATAGAAGTTATCAGAACTGGCAAAGTAACTGGTGCAGCTAAAATAGTTCCGCCGACGGCGGCCAATGCTAAACCAATATTCCGAAGCACTTTGAAAAATTTTGGAGTTGGTGCTTTCGCTCTTTTTATTGCATTCATAATTAGATTTTTAAGATTTAATAATTAATGTTACACTTTCAGTAGTATCTAAAGCTTTATAAACCAATTCTTTTAGT
>NCET01000293.1 GCA_002280815.1 Flavobacteriales bacterium 32-34-25
AGGAAACCAATTATTTATTGGAACTCAAACAAAGCCAGGAAGTTGTTGATGCTTGCCGAAAAATTGAAAATCTGGTTTTTCCGGAGTATTATCCTGAATTTTCTTCAGAGAAAATTATCACTATGGACTGGATGACAGGCGTTTATTTATCAGAATTTAAAAATTCAGATCCAAAAATTGCTAATAAAATTGGTCAGGCTTTATGGGATTTTTATATGTATCAAATTCACATTTTGAAAAAAGTTCATGCCGATCCCCATCCCGGAAATTTCCTGATTAACGATAAGAATGAATTGGTTGCGCTAGACTTTGGTTGCATGAAACAAATTCCGAATGATTTCTACATTCCGTATTTTGAATTAATCAACAAAGAAGTGATTGATGATGAAGCTCTTTTTAGAAAAAAATTATTCGAATTAGAAATCCTAAGAACCGACGACAGCAAAGAAGAAATTGCCTATTTCACGCAAATGTTCTATGATTTATTGTCTTTGTTTACTAAACCTTTCCAAACAGAAACTTTCGATTTTTCAGACGAGGTATTTTTTGAAAATATAGCGCGATTAGGCGAACGTTTTTCTAAAGACACTAATCTCAAAAAAATGAATGGCAATCGAGGTTCTAAACATTTTATTTATATGAATCGAACGTTTTTTGGTTTATACAATTTGATGTTTGATTTGAAAGCAAAAATTGTAGTGAATGCTTTTGAAAAATACAACTAGTGAAAAAAGAAAATCTTCCGTCAAAAATATGTTCGGTTTGCAAACGGCCTTTTAATTGGCGGAAAAAATGGGGAAAAGTTTGGGAGGAAGTCAAATATTGTAGTGAAAAATGCAAAAGAAACAAATAAATGTGGTTTGGTTTAAAAGAGACCTTCGTTTACAGGATAACGAAGCGATTTTTAATGCTACACAAACAGGAACACCAACGTTGTTACTCTACGTATTTGAAAGATCTTTAGAAAACGATCCACATTATAGCCAGAGACACTGGGATTTTATCAAACAATCACTGGTTGACATCAACAAACAACTGAAAAAATCAAATACTCATGTTTTAGCGGTATCTTCAGAAGTAGCTGCTGTTTTCAATACGCTTCAAGAAATTTATAAAATAGACAGTGTTTTTTCGCATCAGGAAACTGGTTTAAAAATAACTTACGAAAGAGATAAAGCATTCAAACGATTTTGTAAAAACAATCAAATCAAATGGGTGGAAAACATCAATAATGGCATTTTCAGAGGACTGAAAAACAGAGCAGATTGGGTTGCCAAATGGGAAAAATACATGAATGAAACCCAATTCATTTTTGATTCGAAAGTAGAAAATTTTCTCCCTTCAGCAGCAATAATCGAACTCGAAAAAGTCTTAGAAAAGGTCAGTTTAGAAACTATTTCAGATACTGTTTTCCAAAAAGGTGGCAGCACGATGGCTGCTAAATATTTACAAAACTTTTTTGACGAACGCTATCAAAATTATAGTTCGCATATTTCTAAACCTTTATTGGCTCGAAGAAGTTGCAGCAGATTATCACCTTACATAGCCTGGGGAAATCTATCATCCAGACAAGTTTTGCAAAAAGCGGCGACGTTTAGATTGACGTGTAACCATAAAAAACAAATCGATTCTTTTGTATCCAGACTGACTTGGCAGGCACATTTTATCCAAAAATTCGAAATGGAAGAAATCATGGAATTTGAAAGCATCAATAAAGGCTTTCATTCGTTGAAAAAGAAAATCAATCCAACTTATATAGAAGCTTGGAAAACAGGACAAACAGGATTTCCGCTAATTGATGCTTCAATGCGCTGCCTGAATGAAACGGGCTATTTGAACTTTAGAATGCGTGCCATGTTAGTTTCGTTTTTTACACATAATTTATGGCAGCCCTGGCAAGAAGCAACACAACATTTATCACAAATGTTCTTGGATTTTGAACCCGGAATTCATTTTCCTCAGTTGCAAATGCAGGCTGGCGAAACTGGAATCAATATGTTACGCATTTACAATCCTATAAAAAACAGCTACGAGCACGATCCCGAGGGAGAATTTATAAAAAAATGGATACCTGAATTACGCCATCTACCAACAGCATTGGTACATGAACCCTATAAAATGACCTATTTAGATCAAAAATTTAATGAATTCGAAATAGGAGTCAACTATCCTAAACCGATTGTAGATATGGAACGAACTCGAAAATTTGCCAGTGATTTTTTATGGAAAATGAAAAAGAATCCATTGGTAAAAGAGGAAAGTTTCCGTATCCTGAAATTACACACCATGGCGGATATTGGCGACAGTGAATGATAATTCAATCGTAATATCAAAAATCAATTTCAAATAAAAAATAACGTGACTACAAAAAAAGAACTTACTGATTTAGACAAAGACCGTATCATAGAAATGGCTTGGGAAGACCGAACTACTTTTGATGCTATTCGATTGCAATTTGGATTAAAAGAACAAGAAGTCATTGATTTGATGCGTGCCGAAATGAAACCCTCCAGTTTTAAAATGTGGCGCGAAAGAGTACAAGGTCGTAAAACAAAACATGAAAAATTGAGAGTTTTTAGTGAAGGTCGTTTTAAGTGCAGCAGACAAAGACAAATTAACAACAACAAAATTTCGAAAAGATAAATCAAAAAGATTTCAAACATGAAAAACATCGTCATCATAGGAGGTAGTAAAGGAATTGGAAGTGCCATTTTATTACAGCAATTAGAAACTAATTGTGTTTACAATATCAGCAGAACTGCGCCTGATGTTTCCCATCCCAATCTTAAACATTATAGCATTGATATATTACAAGACACGCTTCCGGAAATTGAAAATATTGACACCTTAATTTATTGCCCAGGCTCTATCAATCTAAAACCTATAGGGAATTTAAGCATTGACGATTTTAGAAATGATTTTGAAATAAATGTTATTGGAGCTGTAAAAGCCATTCAAAAATACTTGCCTACTCTGAAAAAAGGAGATGATCCATCCATTGTACTGTTTAGCACGGTGGCTGCCAAATTAGGAATGCCTTTTCATGCGAGTATTGCAGCGGCAAAATCGGGTGTGGAAGGACTGGTAAAATCGTTGGGAGCCGAATTAGCTTCGGTAGTACGCATCAATGCCATTGCTCCCACGATTACCGAAACTTCCCTTTCAGCTAATATTCTGAGAAATGATCGAATGAAAGAAAACATGATAGAACATCATCCGATGAAAGGCTATTTAAAAACTAACGAAGTGGCTGAAATGGCTGATTTTTTAATTTCAGAAAAAGCAAAATCTATATCAGGGCAAGTATTCGAAATGGATTACGGAATAGTAACTTTTAAAATTTAAACACAAAACAACATGATAAAAGAAATAAAAAGTTACGAAAAGATTGAACAATACGATACTGAAATAACAGAATTACTAGCAGACAATTACAGAACAATCATTGATAATTTAGGTGAAGATGTAACTAGAGAAGGTTTAGAAAAAACACCAGAACGTGTGGCCAAAGCCATGCAATATTTGACTCATGGCTACGGATTGGATCCATTAGAAATATTGAAATCGGCATTATTTACCGAAGAACACCAGCAAATGATTGTGGTAAAAGACATTGAAGTATATTCGATGTGTGAACACCACATGTTACCGTTTTTTGGGAAAGCTCATGTAGCCTACATTCCGAATGGCAAAATTGTAGGACTGAGTAAAATTCCAAGAGTTGTTGATGCCTATGCCCGAAGAATGCAAGTTCAGGAGCGATTGGCCGATCAAATTAAAAACTGTATTCAGGAAGCCTTGAATCCGCTTGGAGTTGCTGTTGTTATTGAAGCACAACACATGTGCATGCAAATGCGAGGAATTCAAAAACAAAATTC
>NCET01000294.1 GCA_002280815.1 Flavobacteriales bacterium 32-34-25
AGTAGGAATTGTAGACAATGTGATGGTGGGAAAATTAGGTCCTACCGAATTAGCGGCAGTTTCTTTGGCTAATAGTTTTGTATTTGTAGCTATGTCATTGGGAATTGGTTTTTCTACAGCCATTACACCATTAGCAGCCGAAGCCGATGGGGAACAGAATATTGAAAAAGGCAGAAGTGTGTTTCATCATGGTTTGTATTTGTGTACTTTTTTAGGCTTTTTTCTTTTTGTATTGGTGTTTTTTGCCAAACAGCTGATGAGTTTTATGGGGCAACCCGAAAATGTGGTGACCTTGGCTAAACCTTATCTGGATATTGTGGCATTTTCATTAGTTCCGTTGATTGTTTTTCAAGGTTACAAACAATTTGCTGATGGAATGAGCGAAACCAAATATTCTATGTGGGCTACTATTTTAGGAAATGTGGTAAATGTGGTTTTGAACTATATTTTCATATACGGAATTTGGATTTTTCCTGAATTGGGAATTGTTGGAGCCGCCATTGGAACCATCGTTTCCCGTTTTGTAATGTTGGCTTACATGCATTATAAGATGAAGAAAAATACTAAGTTTCATCCTTTTTTTGATGGATTTTCACTTAAAAAAATACAACGAGAAATTAATCTAAAAATCATTCGATTAGGAGCTCCTTCTTCGATGCAAATGTTTTTTGAAGTGGCATTGTTTACTGGAGCGGTTTGGCTTTCCGGTCGATTAGGAATTGCCAATCAGGCGGCGAACCAAATTGCGTTGAGTCTGGCTTCGTTTACCTTTATGTTTGCCATGGGATTGAGCGTTGCGGCTACTATTAGAGTGGGAAATCAAAAAGGTTTAGGCGATTACAAGAAAATGAAAATCGTAGCTTTTTCTATCTTTTTATTGGCCGTTTTGTTGGAAATTTTCTTTGCCTTGTTTTTTGTTTTGTTTCATAAACAAATGCCAGCCTTGTTTGTAGATATGAATAATACAGCCGATTTGGTAGCCAATACCGAAGTAGTTACCATTGCGGCTCAATTGCTATTAGTTGCAGCTGTTTTCCAAATTTCCGATGGAATTCAGGTGGTAGTTTTAGGAGCATTACGTGGTTTGCAAGATGCTAAAATCCCCATGTATATTACTTTTGTAGCCTATTGGGTTGTAGGATTTCCAGTGTCTATCTATCTGGGTTTTTACACCAGCTTGAAAGCCGTTGGAATTTGGATTGGACTTTTGGCAGGATTAACAACAGCAGCTTTATTTTTGTATATTCGCTTCATTAGATTAACAAAACAGTTGATTTTAGAAAAACATTAAAAATAAGATAGTTGTGCTTTTTTCGAATAAAAATCAGGCAACTAAAAAAATAATTAAATTAATTTATAGAATGGAATTACCTAAATTTTTACTTGGCGACAACACCGATTTTCCTGATGATATTTTTATCATTCACTTAGATTATCCAAGATTTATCATTAATCTAAAAGATGATGAGGTGGAATTTATGGAAGAAGCGGAAGATCTTGATGAAGCAGAATTAAACGCCGAAATGGAAGGTTTAATCGAAGAAGCCAATACTTTTTATGATCGCGAAATGGAACGTTACGAAAAAGAATAGTTTCTGCTGTTTAAAATTTTGTAAATAAACAGTTTGATGGCTGTAAAATGATTAAATTTAAATCGTTTTACAGCCATTTTTTCTTTTGAATGTTTTTTCTAAAATAAGGGTAACAAAATCAAGTAGTAATTGATATATAATAAACTTAAAAAGATACGAAAATGAAAAATTTTAAAAAAATAACTGTTGTTTTGGCTTTAGGTTGGTTTTGTTTTGCAAATGCGCAAGTGACTACTGCCAATAGGACTAAAGTGAGTGTTCCTTCTGAATCCAGTCAAAAAGGAATCAATGGTATAAACAGTAGCGGGATGCCAAATCGGATTTCGATGAATGTTACTGTTCCAAAACAGACACAAGGGGCAACCTTTGGAGAAAAGGTAAATTCAGGGATGAATATTAGGCTGATTGAAAATGGATGTGTTGTTTTATTTCCCCTTAATTCGGGATATAAAATTAATTTAAAAGACAATAGCATTAATGAATTGACAGAAACTGAGCGTTCTACTTTTGGCGAAAAAGTGAATCAGGGCTTACAGGCTGCCGGTGGTGCTTTATCGCAAGGCGCATCATTGTTAGGAGGTGCTTTACCGGGTGGATCGATTATTTCTGCAGCCGTTTCCAGTGTGGGCAATTTGGCTGGTGGAGCTGGAGGAGGAGCGGCAGCTGCTTCTTATGCTAAAAACGCAAAGAAAGTTTATACAATTCAGGATCAGGATACTGATACCGTAATGGAACTGCCGAATGGCGAATTTGAATTAGCATTTGTGATTTCGCATAAATCAACTTCAGGATTAAAGGATACTTTAAAAACACAAGTTCGTATTGGTTTTACCGTAGAAAACGGAGTCTTGAAAACCAAACACGATACGGCTAAGAATTCGGTAGGTAATATTCGATAAACGAATATCTAAGACTTATTTTTAAAATAAGTTTCCAATAATAATTGAGCGGATGCAAAAGGTGAAGATTCATTGTTTTGCACTGCTTTTTTAGTTTTTTCTAAAATATCCTGAATTTCAGGATGATTGAAAAAATCTTGTTTTAACTGGTTGTTGATGGTTTCTAATAGCCAAAATTCATTTTGTTCCGCTCTTTTGGAGTCGAATGAGCCATTGTTTTTAGTTTGTCCTATGAATATAGAAATCATTTGCTCTATTTCAATAATTCCCTCATTTGTTTTAGCACTACAAGTAGTTGCTACAGGAATCCATCCTGATTTTTTTGAAGGGAATAGATGCAAGGCTCTGTTCATTTCGGTTTTTGCTAATGCTGTTTTTTGAATGTTATCCCCATCCGATTTGTTAATAATGATAGCGTCTGCCACTTCCATAATCCCTCTTTTAATGCCTTGTAATTCATCGCCAGCTCCTGTAATTTGTAATAATAAAAAGAAATCAACCATGCTGTGAACAGCGGTTTCACTTTGTCCAACGCCTACAGTTTCGATGATAATGGTTTCAAATCCAGCGGCTTCGCAAAGTATAATGGTTTCTCTGGTTTTGCGAGCCACTCCGCCTAGTGTTTCTCCTGAAGCCGAAGGACGTACATAAACATTGGGGTCTTTCACTAATTCTTCCATTCGGGTTTTATCTCCCAGAATACTTCCATGCGAAATAGAACTGCTGGGGTCAATTGTTAGCACAGCTATTTTTTTGCCTTGATTGCTTAGATGTTTTCCAAAAGCTTCTATAAATGTACTTTTTCCAACTCCGGGAACTCCTGTAATTCCTATTCGAATAGATTTGTTAGCATGTGGCAAGCAGGCATTGATAATTGCATTGGCTTTCGCAAAATGATTGGGATTGCTGCTTTCAATTAACGTGATAGCTCTGCTCAACGCACTAATTTCTCCAGCTAAAATTCCCGAAACAAGTTCCTCGGCACTGGTTTGCGCCATTCGGGCTTGCTGGATTTTTTTCAATGCAGCAGCATTGAAAATTTCAGGACTGTCTTGGTTGGGTTTCTCTTTTTTCAAAATTCAGAATGCTTTTTGTAAAAATAATACATTCAGAGGAAACGTCGTAGTTAATTTTTATCGCAAAGATTCGCAAAGTAGACGCAAAGCGACACGAAGTTTTTTTTAGTTAATCTGTGTAATTTGTGGTTGAAACCTATGCGCAAAGTTTTTTTAACTGCGGTATTTGTCTTGTGATATTATTGATATGTTTATGATACTAGCAAATTAGTAAATATCTTTGCAGCATTATGATTAATATTATTCTAATTTTTGTCTACTTGCTTATAGGTGTTGCACTGCAACGCATTAAATGGTT
>NCET01000295.1 GCA_002280815.1 Flavobacteriales bacterium 32-34-25
ATACCTATCGCCTCCATTACCTTCAAAAGTAATTGTGTTTGTATTTGTATAATTTCCAAGAACCCAATCAATAACTTGATTAATGATAGTAGATTTTCCTGCATCACTAACGCCTTTTACAATCAATATTTTTTTCAATTTAATCCGTTATATTTTTACATTATTCAAAATTGTTATATTTTTTAATCCATATTATTTGTTTACTTTTGATTCTAAATTTTTAATATTATGGAAAATTTAAATTTAATGAAAGTTGGAAACAAAACATATTTAATACTTGGTCTTTATGGTGGATATGTTTATTTAGGAAATCCTTATGATATAAATAATGAAGTTATAAAAGAAGGTGTGATTTGGGAAATGCAACCGTTTCACGAGAAAATACCAAAAATCATCAACTTGTATTATTCTTTCATAAGGTTTTTTAAAATAGATGTGTTTGGTAAAAGTGAATTTAAAAATATATTATTTAGCATAAAGTTGTCTTAAAAAACAAAAATGAAGAGTTTTATCAATACTCTTTTTTACTTGGAATAACACCACGAATTCCACCTCTTGGATTTTCAACATCGCCTTTATATCTTGGAATAATGTGAATGTGACAATGCCAAATGGTTTGTCCTGCATCTTCATTTATGTTTATTCCAACATTAAAACCATCAGGATTGTATTTTTCTTGAAGAATGGTTTTTACTTTATTGGCAACAATCCAACAAGCAGTTTGCTCTTTTAAAGTCAAATCAAAATAATTTGAAACCAATCTTTTTGGAACAATCAAAGAATGACCTTTTGAAACTGGAAATTTGTCATAGAATGAAAATACAGTTGCCGTTTCAACTATTAATTCTCTAGTTTCTTCTCCAATTAAAAATGGGCTCAAATCTACGTTTCCCTTGTTTAAAGTTGTGTAATGTTCATATTCGTAAACTTCACAGTTTTCGTTCTTAAAAATGGACAAATAAGCTAATTTTATCAAACATTGATAAGTTTCTTTCTTGTGAATTTTATGAATTCTAAATCCTTCGTATTGAATATCTCTGCGAACAGCAAAATATGCTTTTCCGTTTGGTTTTAAAAGATTTGAAACGTTCATTAAAACTTCTGCTTGTTCTTCGGGAAGTAAAACATTTAGGACATAAAAACACAGAATTGTATCAAATTTTTCTGTTGGAAATTCTGGAAAATAAAATGGATCATATCCAATAATATCAAATCCTTTGTATTTTAATAATTCAACATCTTTTCCAATTCCACAACCAAAATCAAGTACTTTACCAATAATTTTCTTTTGATTTAAAACAATTCTAGCTGGATATGAAAGTGAAGTTCTTTCAATTGCAGTCAAATGACTATTTGAATTTTGATTATTCATTTTTCATATACAAAAAACCGTTATTACTAGCAATTGTTATTAATGGCTGGATTGTATTTGAAAATTTTTCTTTTTCAAAACTATCAATATTTGGAAAAATAGAAAGATATTCATCCATATATTTACTTTTGGAATTATGATGTTTGTTAATCTCAAATGCTAGTTTTTGCAAATCATAGAATTTGTCGAAATGTTCATTAAAAAGTGGAAGATTATCACTTTTCTTTGAATTAGTAATTTTTTCAATCGGAATTAAATTCCAAATTAAATCGTGAGAAACAAATGCGTGTGGAATAAAATGGTCAATAGCAAAATTCTTTTCATCAAAATACAATTTGGTTCCTGAAAAAATACATTCTATAAAACCCAATTCTTTAAAAACAATTTTCCAATATTCATTTGTCTGTTTTGTCAAACCATTTCTAACAGGCGGTTTAATTAGTTTATTTGGAATGTCTGGAACATTTGGATTTCTTGTTTGTAGAAATAAAGATAAATTCCAATAACAGAAATCTTTGAGGATTTTAGCATTCGATTTTAGGTAATTTATCCAAACTGGATTTATTTCAATGAATTCATCGTGTAAACCATAAAGACAATTATTTTCAAATCTTTGAGATGATGAATAAATTCGTTTTTTATAATTTGAATTGTTTTCGTCTTTTAACTTTGGAAACCAAGGCGATAAAAACCAATGTGGTACATTTAGATTAAAATGTTCAAGTGATTTTTTAGTTTCAATTTTTTTAGAATTTTCTAAAATTGAAATCAGATTGTCTTTTTTGATGTCAATTGCTAAACTTTCAAATTTTAGAATATCTTCGACAGCATTTTGAATTAAATCTTGCTTACCAAAAGAAACGTGAAAATAATTTACGGTATACCAAGAATTACTAATCATCCTCGAAAAAACATCTCTTTTTTTGATATTCGTTTGACTATTTTCAACTAATTCAATAATTGCAATTAACCAATAAAACTTATACGTTGCAGAAGTATTAGCAAATGAAGAGGCTAATTTATTGGTTGGTAAATTATCTGAAAAAGGTAAATTCATCAAAATTTGAGATTATTTTAATTAAGCAACTGAAATCATTTCATCATTTACAAAAGATTCAATTCTTTTTTCAACATCATTATGGAGTCCGTATTTTGTAATCATTAAGGTTTTAGTTTCTTGTAAAGCAATCAAATTATCAATTAGGTGGTAATAACTAGGTTCTTCACTACACACTTCTTTTACAATTCTTCTTTCGGTGTCGTCAAGAGACTTTATATTATTGGTACTCATTTCTTTGTTGTAGATTTTTTTGTATAAATCGCCAACAGTAAAATCAAAAAAGCCGTCTCTATTCCAAGTAACTTGGATAGCTATTAATTCTTGATTATTAATTAAAGTAATATGTGGTCTTTCTTTTTGAATTTCCATTTGAACGGTCAATAAGTCCTTTAGAATTTCATATCTATAAGTTTCCTCATAAGTACCATTATTTGATCCGTCTTCTCTTACCGCAATTTGCCCATTACGCCTTTTATCTTTTCTGTTTTCTGTAAGATTTCTATTTTCCACTAATCGATTTCTAAAATCTAATAATGGTTGCATCCAGTTTTGACCATTACTAACCAGTGATGTCATTGATTTGTCATTTTTAACAACTGTGCAAGTCCAACATCCAAAACGGCTCTGTCCACACGAGCTGTGTTCTTTATTTACAACTACAGTTGGACACTCATAATCATCGGCACTCGCATCAGAATATATTTTAAAAAGAATAGTATTATCAAAGCCCCAAGGTGATGATACAACATTGATTATGTACCATACTTCTTCTAAATACATATCTCTTATTGGGGCATACACATAAGTATTTGCTGTACTATTGTGTTTGGATAATCTACTACCTGTTACTTCGTGCTTTCTCATAGAACGCTCTCTTGTAGCGCTTTCCTCATATCGTGTACCAAGTAAAACAATAGCTTCGCCTTTTTCGTCTATTTGCTCTAAAAGAAAATTAGATGTGGGTCTAATTTTAAGTTTATCTGTACACCATCTGAAAGCATTATTGGGAACAGGATATCCTTTTCCAATTACATTTATCCAAAAGGTTTCTTCTAGTTTTGGGACTGTTTTTTTTACAAAAATTGGTAAATCTTGATTTCTAGCTTCTTCACTAATTTTTGATAGAACATCATCTACATAATTTGATATGATAGGGTTTTCAACCATTGTATCATTGCAGACAACATAAACAGGTCTTCTTAACTGAAATGGAAATGGTAAATCTTTTCTAATTCTTTGGAGCGCAATCCAAACTAAAGTTAGTAAAACTGTTGAATCTTTACCGCCACTAAAACCAATTATCCAAGGTCGCTCGGAGTTATCAGCATAAGTATATTGGTCGATTATTTCAGCAATTATACCCTCAACTTTTTTATTTTTAATTGGAGTCATTCCACAGGATGTTTAATTTTTTTAATTGTAGC
>NCET01000296.1 GCA_002280815.1 Flavobacteriales bacterium 32-34-25
ATCGCGCGCTTGTGTAGCCGAATTACAACTTACATACACTACTTTTTCAGGAGCAATTTTCATAATTTGTTCAATTACGTCTTTGTGCATTCCGTCACGTGGTGGATCAGTGATAATTACGTCTGGTTGTCCGTGTTGTGCGATAAAAGCATCGTTGAAAACTACTTTCATGTCTCCTACGTAAAACTCACAATTGTCAATGTTATTGCGTTCGGCATTGGCCTTAGCATCTTTAATCGCATCAGGAACACTTTCTACACCAATTACTTTTTTTGCTTTTTTAGAAACAAACTGCGCAATAGTTCCTGTTCCAGTATATAAATCGTAAACGGTTTCATTTCCTGTTAATCCGGCAAAATCTCTCGTTATTTTATATAATTCATAAGCCTGATCCGAGTTGGTTTGGTAAAACGATTTGGCATTAATGCTAAATTTCAAACCTTCCATTTCTTCCAGAATGTAATCACGCCCTTTGTACAATTTAATATCCTGGTCGTAAAGCGTATCATTTGCCTTATTGTTCACCACATATTGCAACGAAGTAATCTGCGGGAATTTAGCATAAAGATGATCTAATAACAATTCTCTGCTAGCTTTATCATTTTCGAAAAATTGAATCAAAAGCATGATTTCACCAGTCGAAGCGGTACGCAACATCAGGGTTCTCAACAAACCGGAATGTTCTCTCGGATTAAAGAAAGTCAGATTATTGGCGTTAGCAAAATCACGCACTTCATTTCTGATAGCGTTCGAAGGATCTTCCTGTAAATGACATTTTTTGATGTCCAGAATTTTATCCCACATTTTTGGGATATGAAAACCAAGAGCATTTCTATTTCCTAAATCTTCATCGCTTCCTATTTCAGCTTCGGTTAACCAACGGCTGTTAGAAAACGAAAATTCCATTTTATTTCTGTAGAAAAACTTTTTCTCCAAACTTTTTCTCCGAACCTAAAATAGGCTCAAATTCAGGAAGTTCAATTTTTCCTATGCGTTGCAAGTGATTTTTAACCTCGTTGTGTTTGTAAAACAACTGTTGGTCGTAGTTCATATTTTGCCATTTGCAACCACCACAAACCCCAAAATGCTCACAAACCGGATCCACACGATGCTCTGATAATTCATGGAATTTCACTGCTTTTCCTTCGTAATAGGCTTTACGTTTTTTGAATGTTTGCACATCCACCACATCACCCGGAACCACATTCGGAATAAACACTACTTTTCCATCGGGAGCCTTTGCTACCGAAACGCCTTTTGCACCTGCATCAAGGACTTTTATCTGATGAAAGACAACTTTGTCTGTATTTTTTCTACCCATGGCGCAAAAATAAGTGTTTGTTGCCTTTTATGAATTCAAATTGGGAAATATTTTTAAAAAGTGTTGATTTTTATCTTTATTCTGTTTTGGTCGTAATTATTAAAAACGTCAGTTCGAGTATTTTTTGTGTAGTGAAACGAAACAAAAAATGTATCGAGAACCGTTTTTAATGATTTTTTTTATGAGCCAATTCCCGATTTCCGCTACAAATCCTCGTTTCTCCCAGCACAAATTCGGCTGTAAAAGGAGCTTCTTACAGTCGCTCTTTTTCAGCACGAATTTGTAAGCTGTCGCAACTCCGGGTTTTTCGCTGCAATCTGGGGCAGAGGAGTTGTGGGAATATTTAGGTTTATGGATTAATTATTGAAAATATAGGTTATCTTTTTTCTTAATTATTAAAAGTATATCTGTAATTAAATAGGTTAAAGCTACAGCTATACCAGCAATTACTTGAAAGTTTATTCCTTTTTCGAAAAAGATAGCTAACGAAAGTCCCAAAAGAAAGATACAAAAAGGATATAGAAGTAGTCTGGTTATGAATTTTGAGGAAGTCCATTCTTCTTCCTCTTCTTCTTTTGATTCGATTATTAACTCAGGATTATTAATTCGCTCAATGTTTTCAATAGTTTTTCTGAGTTCCTGAGTTAGAAGTTTTGTTTCATATTTTCGAGCTTTAGATAAAATTAATTGCAATAGAAAAACAATGACTGAAACACCTATTCCAAAAATTATTGAAGTTTGTAAATTTTCCAATATTGCCAATAAAATTGATAACATAGAAAAAAACATAATTGTAAATTTTTCTGAATATTTTTGATATGGATTTTTCTCTATTTTTATTTCTTTTAGAGTTTCATTCTCATCGAAGATTAAGACAAAAATAGGGTATGCTCCTCTTAAATATTCAGAGGAACGCCAAAGCAAAATTTCATTTGTTCTAATTTCTCCACTGTATTTTATTGTATTACAAAAGAAAGCATCTTTCCAATGGTTTTTTAAAGTACTTTTTTTGTTTTCAATAATCAATTTTTTGAGGTCATCTTTTTTTACCATGTAGTATTTTGATTTTTGTAAAAATATTGAAAAATCTTATATATTTAAGTTAAAAGGCTTGTTTCTTATTAGAGTTCTTTCCTGCTTTCTGCTACAAATTTTAAGGCTTCTCCCTTCCCACAAATTTTCCTTTTCCTAATAAAAAGTCAATAGCTTTAAGTACATTTTTATCAATGCTTTCGTCTGTTTTTAAATTTGAAATATAACGGATGATTTCCTGCTGTAAAGAAGGGCGCAAATTTTGGAAAACGCTATTAGTTTCTTTGTTTTCGTTTAAAGCTTGTAACAATTTAGGATGAATAGGGATTTCTCTTTTTGCTGGATCATATTCGATGCTTATTTCTATTTGCTCTCCAATTCGTTTAGGAGAATTTTTAAGCATGGTAGTATTGATATACAAGCGCCATTCACCTTTAAATTTTATTAAAGTTTGAGTATAAGGAATAGAATTGACAGCGCCTTTGACAGGAATAGGACCTTTGGATTTTCCTGCTTTTTCAAAAATAGTATTTAAAATTTCTTCAGGTACAAAAACAAATGGATTGATTCCTATAATTTCAATTGTTGCCCAAAAAGTATAGCTTGTTTCTAATGTCATAAACCAAGTTTTAACTATTGCTAAAATAGAAAATTAGAACAAAAAAACCTCGTTTCCACTCCTAATGAGTAAAACGAGGTTTAGAATTTTAAAAAGATTGTTATTTCAATCTTTCAATATAGAATACTACAAATCCGATTTTAAAACAGCTCCGTTACTAGCATTGGTTACCAGAGAACGGTATTGTCCTAACCATCTTGAAGTTAATTGTTTTTTAAGAGGAACAAATTCAGCTCTTCTTTTAGCAATTTCTTCATCGGTTAAGTTTACAGATAGAATGTACTGATCTACGTCAATATGGATTTCGTCTCCGTCTTTCACTAAACCAATCATTCCGCCTTCGGCAGCTTCCGGAGAAACGTGACCAATAGAAGCACCTCTGGTTGCACCACTAAAACGACCATCAGTAATTAAGGCAACTGAATTTCCAAGTCCCATTCCCATAATTAAGGATGTAGGAGCTAACATTTCCTGCATTCCCGGACCACCTTTTGGACCTTCATAACGAATCACAACCACATTTCCAGCTTTTACTTTTCCGCCAAGAATTCCTTCGATAGCTTCCGGCTGTCCGTCAAAACATACGGCAGTTCCTGTAAAAACCCGATCTCCGGTAATTCCAGCGGTTTTAATAACAGCTCCTTGCTCGGCTAAATTTCCGTACAAAACTGCTAAACCACCTACCTCAGAATACGGATTGTCAATAGTGTGGATAATATTAGTGTCTTTGATGTAAGCATCTTTGATTTTCTCTAATATGGTTTCGCCTGTAATGGTAAGATTGTCTAACAAAATATCGTCACCTCTTTTTGTCATTTCTTTCATTACCGCATTTACACCTCCGGCAGTATTGATGTCTTCCATGTGAACGGTTGATAAACTTGGAGAAATTTTAGCAATATGAGAAACTCTTTTTGAGATTTTATTGATGTCTTCTAAGTTGAAATCAACATTCGCTTCTTTGGCAATAGCTAACATGTGTAAAACCGTATTCGAACTTCCGCCCATTGCCATGTCTACAGCAAAAGCATTTCTTACTGCATTTTCGTTCAGAATGTTTTTTAGTTTGAATTTTTCAGTTTGGCCACTGTCTTTTGCAATTTCGCAAATTCTTCTGGCCGCTTGTCTGTATAATTCTTCACGTTCTTTAGTCAAAGCCAGGATTGTTCCGTTTCCGGGAAGTGCAATTCCCATAGCTTCCATCAAAGTATTCATGGAGTTGGCTGTAAACATTCCCGAGCAACTTCCTCCACTAGGACAAGCATTACACTCAATGTCTTTTAGTTCTTCATCGGTGATTTCGCCTAATTCGTGTTTGCCCACAGCTTCAAAAGCGGTAGCAAGGTCAATTGGAACGCCATCTTTAGTATGTCCTTTTTTCATTGGTCCACCACTAACAAAAATAGTTGGAACATCTACTCTAAGTGCTCCCATAATCATTCCGGGAACAATTTTATCACAGTTAGGAATGGCAATCATGGCATCTAACTTGTGCGCATTCATCACCGTTTCGATAGAATTAGCAATAATTTCCCTCGAAGGCAAAGAAAAAAGCATTCCATCGTGACCCATTGCGATTCCATCATCAACACCAATTGTATTAAATTCAAATGGTACACAACCATTGGCTTTAATTTCTTCTTTGATTATTCTCGAAACTCTGTCCAGAAAAAAGTGTCCTGGAATAATTTCGATATAAGAATTGGCAACTCCAATAAATGGTTTT
>NCET01000297.1 GCA_002280815.1 Flavobacteriales bacterium 32-34-25
GCCTTATTAAAAACTGCCGAATTTGGAAATATTCTCGAAGAAGCCATTCCTCCGTTTATTGCTTTGTATTGGGGAAGTTTAATGATTGGCCGCTGGAACGGTGGTGTGAATGTTTTCAATACTTCAAAAGCAACTAATATGTTGCTGAAATTTATTGTTCCTGCATTGGCTTTTGGAGTAATTATAGCTACTAATATTTTTGCAGAGCACAATGTTGATGCTTTTTATATTTATCCTATCTGGATATTAATTTTTATACTGATTAGTTTTATTGGCGGAAAAAACGCTGGAAAAACACTGATGCTTTTTGGCGTTTCTGGATTAATAATGATGTTAATTGGACTGGTTTATCCCGACAGAGAAATTGCAAAATTCTTTTTCATTTCAGGAGGTTTGTTCTTGTCTATTATGTGGCCTTCTATTTTTGACTTAGCCATTGCTGGTTTGGGTAAAAATACAGGAAAAGCGTCTTCATTCCTGATTATGATGATTCTGGGCGGTGGAGTAATTCCGTTAATTCAAGGAAGAATTTGCGATTTTGACTTAAGCGATCCACAGGGAATAATGGGGATTTCATGGACTCATTTCTCTTATATTATACCTCTTTTAGGATTTGCTTATTTAGCATTTTACGGTTTTTATTGCCCTAAAATCCTGAAAAAACAAGGCGTTTTTCACGTTGAATCCGAAGGAGGCGCACACTAAACTAACTATTTTCAAGACGAAGCCATCAAATTATTTTTGATGGCTTTTTATTTGGCACAAAATTCATCAAAATTAATTCCCCAAAACCCTAAAGGGTGTAATTTTGATGAATTTTCAAGAAGTTTTCCACCCTTATAGGATACGAGGGGGAAAAAATTTCTTTTTTTTAAAATAAATTCAAACAGCTACTTAATAATTCGAATAAATTAATTTTTTCAAAATATATTTGTTCAAAATTTTGAAAATGAAAAAACAACTACTCCTACTCGCTATACTTTTGTTTATTGCTTCTTGTGGCGTGAAACAAACACGTAATATGTTGACTTCCGGAAATTATGACGAAGCCATTGACAATGCGGTTAATATTTTGCGTTCGAATAAAGATAAAAAAGGAAATCAAGAATATGTTTACTTACTCGAAGAAGCTTATTTTAAAGCCAAAGAAAGAGATTTAAACAGTTTGAATTTACTGGAACAAGACAAAAATCCTTCTAATCTGGAGAAGATATACAATACTTATATCCAATTAGACCGTCGTCAGGAAAAAATAAAACCTTTACTTCCTTTAAAATTGCTGAAAGAAAATAAGAATGCCAAATTCACTTTCGATAATTACAACAAACAAATTGTTGAAAGCAAAAATGCCTTGTCTAAATATTTGTACGATAACAGTAAAGCTTTGCTGAAGTCAACCAACAAAATGGAAATTAGAAAAGCTTATGATGATTTGGAATACATAAACCAAATCAATCCTAATTACCAAAACACCTTACAACTACAGGAAGAAGCCTTGATTAAAGGAAGATATTATGTTAATGTAGCTTTACGAAATCAAACTAACATGGTGATTCCTGTGGCTTTGCAAAACGATTTATTGGATTTCAACACTCTTGGAATGAACGATAAATGGACAGTTTATCATAATAGTATTCAAAAACAAATTAAATACGATTACCAAATAATTGTCAATTTTAGAGCAATTAACATTACTCCAGAACAAATAAAAGAGAAGGAATTTGTCAAAGAAAAAATAATCAAAGATGGCTTAAAAGATCTTTTAGACAAAAATGGTAAACCGGTAAAAGACAGTCTTGGAAAAACAATCAGAGTCGATAATCTAAAAACTATTGTGATCAGAATTAAAGAATTCAATCAGTTTAAGGCTTGCCAAATCACTGCTAATGTGGATTATATCGATTTTAAAAACAAACAACTTTTACAATCGTTTCCTTTAACGTCTGAATCTGTTTTCCAGAATGATTACGCCACTTACAAAGGCGATAAAAGAGCAACTGAGGAAGCTTATTACTCTTATTTTAATCGAAAATTAGTTCCGTTTCCTAGCAACGAACAAATGGTTTACAACACGGGCGAAGATTTGAAATCTAAATTGAAAGGAATCCTGGTAAAAAATAAATTCTAAACCAAACATAACTATATAATTTTCAAACACTTGTAAAAAAATTTCAAATGTTAAAATAAATTATAAAAGTATGTTCAGTTTGAAAAATATGTGTACTTTTGCGTCAATGAATTTCAAAAGTGTACATATTACCTCATTGTCACGGATAGACAAGCCAGTTACTTCGCCCGAAGTACGGATACTTGTATAGTATCTAAAAAGCTTTTTGTCTTATATATTCATTATTTTTTATCAGTACCAAAATTGAAATTACAAGCGTTATCCGTTGGATTAACATATCCTAAAAACAAAATTTTATACATTTTATATTCCTACATTTTTTCTTGTTGGGTTTATTATGTTAATTTTGCAGTCAATTTCAAAACAGGTTCCGTATTAAAATATAATTATTTCACATTTTTTAACCCAAAATTCATCTTTTGAAATGAATATTTCTATTGTTATAGCTCAGGAAGAACATTTTAAGTACGCACAAATTATTTGTGATACTATAGAAACGTCTGCCTTATTGAGAGGAACCGGAATAGCAAAAAGAACTCCCGAATATGTCCAGAAAAAAATGGAAAATGGGGATGCTGTTATCGCTTTGGATAAAAACGGAGATTTTGCAGGTTTTTGCTATATCGAAAGTTGGCAACACGGAAAGTTTGTTGCGCACTCTGGATTGATTGTACATCCTGATTTTAGAAATCTAGGTTTAGCTAAACAAATTAAAACTTTTGTTTTTGATTATTCGTTAAAGAAATATCCAGGAGCTAAAGTTTTTGGTATCACAACTGGTTTAGCGGTAATGAAAATCAATTCGGATTTAGGATACAAACCTGTTCCTTTTTCTGAACTGACCAGCGATCCTACTTTTTGGTCTGGTTGTAAAACCTGTACTAATTTTGATATACTAAAAAGTAAAGATTATAAAATGTGCCTTTGTACAGGAATGTTGTATGATCCTGCTGAAAAACCAAAAGATCCACCAAAACATCCATTCAATGTTAGGATCTGGAACAGATTAAAAAAAATCAAACAAGCATTGTTTTTAGAATAAACAGTTTTAAAATAAAATAAACATAAATATAATCAGCTAAAAGCCCTGGCCGATAGCCCATAATAGTTAAATAAAGATGAAAAAAGTTGTATTAGCTTATAGTGGAGGTTTAGATACCTCATATTGCCTTAAATATTTAAAAAATGAACAAGGATATGAAGTTCACACCGTATTAATTAATACAGGAGGTTTTGATGATGCTGAATTAAAAGCTATCGAAGACAGAGCGTATGAATTAGGAAGTGCTAAACATGCTAATCTTACTATCTTAGATAAATATTATGACAAAGCCATCAAGTATTTAATTTATGGAAATGTATTAAAAAACAATACTTACCCATTATCAGTAAGTGCTGAACGTGTTTTTCAGGCAATTGAAGCTATAAAATATGCTAAATCTGTTGGTGCTACTGCAATTGCTCACGGAAGTACTGGTGCTGGAAATGACCAAATCCGTTTTGATTTAATTTTCCAAACTATCGCTCCTGAAATTGAAATCATCACTCCTATTCGTGACTTGAAATTATCAAGACAAGAAGAGGTTGATTATTTATCTCAAAACGGAGTTCACTATTCTTGGGAAAAAGCACAATACTCAATCAACAAAGGACTTTGGGGAACTAGTGTAGGTGGAAAAGAAACTTTGACATCACACCAATCTTTGCCA
>NCET01000298.1 GCA_002280815.1 Flavobacteriales bacterium 32-34-25
TTTTTCAAATGTTTCTGCAATTTTAGGAAACATAGCTGTTTCTTCGGTGCCACCTGAATAACAAATAACTCTAGGTATCTGGTAGTGTGCCGCCGCTATTTGTGCCCATACTTGAGACAGGTGACTTCTACGTGAATTATGAGTACAGATAAAATTGATGTTGATATCTAAGCCATCTGTAACTTTACCTTGGATATAGTCAATCAAGGGTTGCAAAGTAGCTTTGCGCCCTTGATTGATTTCTAATTTTAGTATATCCGTAACTGTATTTACTAATTTTGTGTTCATAATGGTCATTTGATTAGCAACAGCCAGAATTTGGAGTGCAATTATTTGAATTTGAATCGCCCACTTGTGAGAGATTAGGAATGCCACAAGCATCTTGCGCTAAACAAGCTGTGGTTTTGTTCACTAAGACGAAATTCTTGCCATTGAATTCTAAATCGTATTTTCCAATTGTACCACTTTGATATTCTACTTCAATTTCGAAATCACCAATATTAAGAGTTTTCTCTGAAAGTTCGATGATGTGTACCAATTTTCCTGGTTTTAATCTGTGCTCATAATCATCGGCATTCCATAATTGAAAATTTACTGTATTTTCCGTACGGGTAACCCCACCACAATCAATAAAAGTTTTATTGATCTGACCTACTTCGGTAACGTGGAAGTGTTCTGGAACAAAAGTTCCATCTTCTAATTGAAATTCAACATTTTCTAATGTTGGAAGGATTTGTTTGATTTCTGATAGTTTCATACTATTTTTATTTAAATTAATTATTAATAAATCGTGATATTACGATGTTACTTTGTAAAAAAATGCCTAACAACATTCTTTTGAATCAATATTCTGGGCAAAAAATTCTTTGAATTCTTCTGAAAAATCTTTCCATACTGTATCGTTGATACAATAACAAACTGATTTCCCTTCAATGGTACCTTGAATGAGTCCACTAGTCTTGAGTTCTTTTAAATGTTGAGAAATCGTGGCTTGTGCTAATCCTAACTCTTCTACCAAATCATTACAAATACATGCCTTTTGGTTTATTATATATTGTAAAATTGCTAATCTTGCCGGATGAGCTAGAACTTTAAACATAGTTGCTAACGTATTCTTCTTGTCACTAAACAATTCTGATTTAGTTATTCCCATTTTTAAATGTTTAAAAAATTTAACATTGCAATATTACGATATTAAATTCATACTACCAAAAAAAATACAAAAAAATATTTTACTGAACCAAATGTTGTAAATAAGGATCGTTATTAATCCGTTCCAATTCCATTTCAATAACCTGAACAATGTCCCGTTTTATCTGTTTGTAATTGTTTTCGATTTCCTCTTTCATTTTATCATCTCCCTGTTCATCTACAAAGGATAGAATTTGCGGTATCTTCTGATAGACTTTAGTTTCTGCGGCAACTTTTTCATTGTCCACGACAATTTCAGCGTGAAATATTTTCTGATCGATACGTTCATCGAAGTTATCGGAAACGGCACCTACAAAAAGACCTTGTGTGAGTGTAGAAATTTTAGAAGCTGGGATCAAGCTGTCTAACTGTGTGGAAATAGAAGTTGATGTATCGTTTCTATTTATTGAAATGCTCTGGCGTTTTTGCAGTACTTTACCGAAACGTTCTGATAGACTTTTAGCTGTTTCACCGACAACCTGACCAGAGAAAATATTACCGACTGTATTTTGGATAACCTTGGCTTCTTTATCACCGTAATCTCTGATTAACTGCGAATAATCTTGAAACCCTAAACAAACCGATACTTTATTACTACGTGCTGTAGCAATCAAATTGTCTAATCCTCTAAAATAAATCGTAGGCAACTCGTCTATAATAACCGAACTTTTGAGTTGTCCTTTCTTATTGATGAGCTTTACAATTCTTGAATTGTACAATCCCAAGGCAGCAGAATAGATATTTTGGCGGTCGGGATTATTACCTACACATAATATTTTGGGCTCCTTTGGGTTATTGATGTCCAATGAAAAATCATCACCTGTCATTACCCAATAAAGTTGTGGAGAAATCATTCGTGATAAAGGAATTTTAGCCGAAGCAATTTGTCCTTGCAACTGATCTTGTGCACCACCTTGCCACGCATCCATAAAGGGTGATAGATAATTTTCCAAATCGGGATAAGAAGTCATGATGGTAAATAAGTCCGAATACTTTTTATTTAACAACTCTATTGCGTGTGGAAACGTACAATACTTACCGTTTTCATAGATTTTCAGATACCAGATAATGGCAGCTAGCAGGATAATTGGAGATTCTACAAAGAAATCACCTTGCTTCTGAATCCAGCTTCTATTTAGATTCAACATAATCGTGTAAGCGGCTTCGTAAGCATCAGAAATATCCGTCATAAAATCGGGATTGAGCGGATTGCAACGGTGACTCTTACGTGGATCGTCAAAATTGATGACGTAGAATTTCGGTTTAACGTCGTACTTGTCCTGATGTTTCAATAAATGATTATAAGCAATAGTAGAAAGGTCGTCGAACTTAAAATCGTAGATGTACATACTGAATCCCTTTTCTATATGCTGTTTGATATAGTTGTTTACAACGGCATAAGATTTTCCGGAACCTGGAGTTCCTAAAACAATCGTTGCTCGAAAAGGGTTGACAATATTGATCCAGCCCTTGTGTTCCTTTTTATTATACCAGAATTTGGTAGGCAGGTTTACGGAATATTCATTTTCCATCAATTTGGTTTCCTGCATAAAGCTTTCATTCTCCATATTGAAAACATCATCCATGAGATTGTTTTTCAGCAACCTGCTTATCCAAACACCAGCCATCATCAAGGCAATATAACCTAAGCCGATAGTCAGTATATAAAAGAATGTGCCGATGATCGGCGATAACTTTAACAGTGGAGTGTTCAAAAAAAACAGCACAAAACCAGTTCCCAAAGCCACATAAATTTTAGACCACGTTATCTTTTCGTTCTTTACACCTTTTGTTCCCAGACAGCTTAAAGCCAATAGAACAATTGCAAAAACCTTAGTGTAAAGTATGTGTAAAAACAAACCGGCTGTTCGGTCAAAATTGCCTAAAATTTTGTTGATTACTTCCAATGTCCAACCTCGTTCCATAAAGAAACCGTAGCAGAACCAATAAAGATGCATCAGTACTAATAGGATACTGACCGCTCTCATAAATGCCATTATTTTGGCTAAACCTCTTAAATCGTCTTCTCCTTGCATTATTTTAAGTTTAATGTTCGGGCGTGAATTTAAAGACTGTAAGGACTGGCTTTGGAAAAGTGGTAGTGTTTGGCGGTACGTGGCGTTGTTTGTCTATCTGTTACTACTGACCTCTTTTGTGTTTCCGTTTCTTCTTCATCTTATTAGCAAAATCCAATTCCTCGTAATCTTCGCCCTGTGCTTCGGGAAGTAGACCACCCAACGCCTCAATCAATCCGTCTTCGTGTTTATCGGTATTTAAGAAGTCGAATAATTGATGAGGTTTTTTCGAAGGTAAATTCTCTTCATCGTTTGACTGTGATATTTTTTGTTGAGGCTGATTAGTTTCTTTAAATTCGGGTTTAATGTTATTATTCCAATAATCATTAAAAATATTAGCAGAAAATTCTTTACCCAAACGGGAACCATTCCAAACCGTTTTGGAATTATGGTCAATAAACGTCATCCCATAAATACGACCTGCATCATTTTTTCTGACGATTACATTAATGCCTTGTTCGGCTAATTGCTTTTTAAAGGTTTGTTCATCACTAGTAGATTGGAGAGCCATAGTAACAGCTGATTTTAAAGTCTGTTTAGTTGGGTGGATTTTTGTCTGTTTAGTTGGGTGGATTTTTAAGGTTTCTTTCGATTTTTCAAAATGTAATTCCAATGCCGAAATTCCAGCATCTTTTCCGAATAAGGAAGCTTTAAAAGGATGACTTACTTTTTCGCCTTTATCGTTCAATGCGAAATATAATAATCCTTGTTGGAATTTACCTTGCAGTTCTCCTTGCACTTTTTCCGTAGTAATATGGAACAGTGATAGCAAAGCATTGTATTCTCCTAAAGTTTGAAACTGATAATATTTAGGCAGATGCCGAATAACCGAGGCAATTTGACTTTTTATATCGCCAGCTTTATAATCCACAGGATGAAATATTTTGTCATTCTTCTGACGCTCCTTATCTGTTGCAGGTATTAAATGGTATTTCCTTTCGAGTTCACGACACACATTCATAGATCGCCTTTTCTCAAACTTATCTGAAATTTTTTTACCCTCTTCGTTCACGCAAACCGATACAATATGAATATGGCTACGGTCAATATCAGTATGTTTGAAAACTACAAAAGGCTGTTCTCCATAGCCCATTTCCCGCATATACTGTTCTGCCAACTCCCTGAATTTTTCATCACTAACCTTGTCTTTCGGGTCGGGATTGAGTGAAATATGCAAGGTATGCTTTTCGGTATTTCGATTTGCGATGAGATAAGGTTCAAAAGATTGAGCTAATTGTGCTACGGAATAATGTCCGCTTGGTGTTTCAATTATCTTATTGGCAAACAGAATTTGTCCGTTTTCCTTTTCCACTTTAAGATTATTGTATGCCAAAGCACCATATAAATTACTGCTTCTTCCAATTTTTGCTATCATTTTTAGACCTGTTTTTTCAGATGTTTTGCTTCAAATTCTTCGGTTATTTGAATGATTTTTTGGCATAGCATGGCCATTTCAGCCGTTTGTTTTTCCAATTTGTAGAGAAACGCTGCTGCTTTTTTCTCCGAAAAATTCTTGTAGAGAAGCTTTACAATCTGGTTATAATTCACACCAACCGAGCGAAATTGACTGTGAAACGAGGTCAATCGCATATAGAAATCAACTGTTCCTTTATCAATTTGAATGGTCTTTATCGTTTTTTCAAAGATGCAGGACGTTATAAAATGTGCCTTTACCAGCATTCCAGATTGGTCAAAAAGCGAAAGAAATCGGCTGTGCTCTTCTTCATTAAAGGAAATTGTATATCTAATCTTCGCCGGGTCTTCTTTAGGTCGGCGTCCGGTCTTTTTTAATTGTTTTCTGTTGTTTTCGTTCATGACAAATCCATTTATAATTTACACAAAACCCTGACTTCGGAAGGTGTTTTTCAGCCCCGGCAGGGCAAGTTGTTTTGAGCATCCGAAATCGTTTCGAGATGCTCAAAACACAACTTGCCGTGTTCTGATGAACACAAAAATCCGCCCTGCGGGACGGATTAAATAAAGCAGGGAAAAACAGCTTCGGGCTGTTCCCATTCTTACCCAATAGGTCATATTGCTTTTGCATAAATCCATTAATAAAAATTATTACACAAAGTAAATGACTGTTCGTAAGAGTATTGCAATTCAATACTCAGACAAACACTGCCTTTGAGTGCCGAACACTGCCATATATCAATCAGTGGATAAATCAATCGCTTTATTTGCCGTATAATTTTAGTGCAGGTAGTAAAAAATGTACTCCAATAGGGAAGAAAATATGATCTACAAATAGGTAGTTTGGAATAAAAGCATAAGGTTTTAAAAGTGTAAAAGCATAAAAGCGGTAAAGTAATTTACCTTTTGCCAGGTTTGTTACTTGCCAAAGATTGTGCCTTATAAGGCAAAAATGAAAGTAAATACCTGCGCAGTAAAATACCCAAAAAGCAATGCTGGAATATTGGAAGGAGGGAATATTCAAATACACAAATATCCAAACCTGCAAAACAAATAAAGTGTGTAACAATAAATTTTTAAATAATGGAAACAAGAAAAGAAACTTTAAAAATCAGTTTCTCCACCCAAAAAGGCGGTGTGGGAAAATCTACGATGACCA
>NCET01000010.1 GCA_002280815.1 Flavobacteriales bacterium 32-34-25
GGTGGTCATTTTGCTCCGGAATTAGGTGGTCATTTTGAATTGGAATCAGGTGGTCACTTTAAATTGGAATTGGGTGGTCAATATCACTGGAATTTGCATTCTACTCCTCCAAAGATGAAGAAAAAGGGAAAACTAAGTATTTCAGAAATATTAGGTTTTGACGCCTTAAAATTATTATATAATAAAGACTTTTTAGTCTTCTTTATATCTTCAATATTTATTTGTATTCCACTAGCCTTCTATTATCAAAATGCAAATGTTTTTTTGTCAAAGATAGGTATGGAAAATCCGACTGGTAAGATGACTATTGGTCAAATTTCAGAAGTATTCTTTATGTTATTGCTGCCCATTTTCTTTAAGAAATTTGGATTTAAAAAAACACTGTTTTTTGGTATGCTTGCATGGATTTTACGATATATTTTGTTTGCGTATGGTAATTCTGGAGATCTCACATTCATGTTAATTTCAGGTATCGCTTTACATGGTATTTGTTATGATTTCTTTTTTGTGTCAGGTCAAATTTACACCGATAGTAAAGCAGATGAAAATAATAAAGGTGCAGCTCAGGGCTTGATAACATTAGCCACTTATGGCTTAGGAATGTTAATAGGGTTTTGGATTGCAGGAATGATTACTGATACATTCACTTTTGGAAACTCGTTACAATGGAAACAGATTTGGTTAATCCCTGCAGGGATAGCGGTTATTGTTACTTTGTTTTTTACTGTGTTATTTAAAGATTCACATACAACTCATAAATCTTAAAGTTTCATAGCGGAAATATAATAATTATAAATTAATAATTAGACTATCAATATATGAATAAAAGAAGGGAATTTTTGATACAATTTGGTCTTTTAGCAGGAGGGATGTGTATACTACCATCTTTTACTAGCGTCTTAAATGATCATGGAAAAAGAAAATTTGGAATTCAACTCTATTCTTTACGAGATGAATTGCCAAAAGGAGTTGAAAATGTTATTAAAAATATAGCAAACGCTGGCTATTCATACGTAGAAGGTTATGGCTATTCTGAAAAAGATGGTTTTTGGGGATTGAATCCTAAAACTTTTAAAGAAATGCTTTCTAAATATAATTTGACATGCCCTTCGTCGCATTATGATTTTGGTGAATATGAACAATCAGGTGATTTGAATATCATTAAAAATTATATTGAAGTTGCTAAAGGAATCGGAAATGAATACATTGTAATTCCCTATATCAACCCCGAAATTTATAAAGACGAAGATAAAACCAAAAGCTGGTTGGTAAAGTTGAATAAAGCTGCTAAACTAATAAAAAGTGAAGGTTTAAAGCTCGCTTACCATAATCATCAGATAGAATTTTATAAGATGCCAAATGGCAAAACAGGGTATGAAATGCTTTTAGAAGGGACTAAACCAGAGCTAGTAGATTTTGAAATGGACATATACTGGGTAATAAATGCGGGATATGATCCAATACAGCTTTTTAAGCGTTATCCAAATAGGTTTAGTTTATGGCATGTGAAAGATATGGATAAATCTAATTCTTCCAAAAATACAGAAATTGGTAATGGCTCAATTGATTTTAAGATTATTTTTAAAAGTGAAAAATTAGCTGGTATGAAATATGCTTTTATGGAACAGGAGAATTTTGATATTGATGCTTTTGAAAGTATAAATAAGAGTTTTAAATATTTAAAACATACCTTGTAAGGTAAGTGTTTTTGAAATCTCTTAAAAAAAAAATAGAGATTATTATTATATATAAGAGATTGCAGAAGTGCATTAAAATATATGAATGGAAATATATGAATGGAAATATTTGATAACGCGAGGCATGACAGCTTGACGAGAGTTTGTGAAAATTTAGAGATTGAAAATGGATACTGGATTTTTTTTTAAATCATTTTATAAAGTAAAGGGGAGGAGAATGCTATAAATTCCGCTTCACACGGCGCAGGAAGACAAATGAGCCGAACTCAAGCTATAAAAAGTATTAGCAAAACTGAGATGCAAACTATATTGAAAGATCACGGCGTAACACTTATTGGTGCAGGTTTAGACGAAGCGCCAATGGCTTATAAAGATATTAATCAAGTTATGGAAGCCCAACAAGAATTAGTTGATGTAGTAGCTAAATTTACTCCCAAAATGGTTCGAATGGCTGATGACGGAAGTAGAGAAGATTAAGAGAACCTAACTCGTTTTTTTTTTAACGGGTTAGGTTTTAAATATTTTACAATATGGGGTATTTTGGTGTATTGGTTTTGATAATATTCATTTTTTAACCTACATTACCAAATATTTTCAATACAAATTATTCCAACATATAAGGAACGATATTGTTTGTAAAGCTAGTACCTGAGTTATTAATTAATGCAAACCATCCACGATCATCCCAAACACTATAAGACATTTTTTGACCTAAAATACTAACTGCCATAGTTTTGTAAAACCCTCTTACAAGATCAGTATTCCTTTCGGCTGTATTACTACTTCTTCCTACTCCAAATTCTCCATAATTTATTGGTACGTTTAATTTTATAGAATGTACGCTAACGTCCTGAATTCCTTTTTCAACAGTAGCTGTTCCTGGGAAGGCAGCATTACTACCTGTTTCTCCACAAAAAGCCCATGGATTATAACTATGAACCTGAATAGCCATGTAGTAATCTTTACCCCCACCAGGTAAACTCGCTTTATTAGGATAAACCTCTTCTAAATTAACTGCGTTCCCTTGTCCGTTTACACCAACCATTATAATTCGAGTAGCATTATTTCCTCCTGTAGCTCTGATGGCATCATATCCTACCTGATTTACTTTTCTAGTGTATGATATGGCTAATGGATTAGAAGCGTCTGGAAATGGTCCATTTCCATCGTTCTCACCTAAAGTTCCTTCAGGTTCATTAAGCACTTCAAAAATAAGTTTACCAGGATAATTTTTAAAATAGGTTGCTATTCCTGTCCACAAGGTTTGAAATTTAGTATCATATGCAGATGTTCCATCATAATTGTCTTTCAACCAATGCTCATGATGCGTATTTAACACAACATACATATCAAGACTGATAGCATAATCAATGGTTTGAACAAGTTCTAAAAATCTAGGATGATTAACATTAACATTCCCATTTTCGTCAGCAAGTTTGTCCCCAAATCGATCCATCCATGTAATTGGAATTCTCATGTGTTTCATTCCTGCATTTTTGTATAAATCAACAATAGGTTTGATACTTACAAATGTTGTTGAATTAATACCATTTTCAAAAGTATTTCCTAAATTAAAACCTGAACTCATATCTAAAATGACTTCTTTTGCAGTAGGAAATTCTGAATTAACAGGTTCTTCTATCTGTTTTTCACCGTCAATAAAAACGATTTTTTCGCTGTCTGTACATGAAGAAGCAGTGAAAAAAATCAACAGACCTAAAAATTTAAACATATTTTTCATATTGTATTTTTTTTTAAAATTAAACAGTAGCAATTACTTCGCTTTACCTATTGTTTTATATTTATAATAATTTTGTAATATATAGAAAGCCTTTTTCTTTTTTCCTGTTTCTGAAATAAGCCCCTTTCTGTTCCAAAAATTTTGATGCACAGGATGCTGACGTCTTGGTGATTTGAAATCTACAAGTATCCATGGTGTCATTCCTCTAAGCCCATCAATTCTTTCAAGCATCTCAAGTTGTTTAATATAAAATAATTCTTGAAACTCTTCTGACCAAATCGTATCCTCATCTCCATGAAAACCGGCTACTGCTTCAGCTCCAAATTCAGAGATAACAACAGGTTTATTAAATTTGATATCAAATGAATATTTAGGAAGTTCTTTGGGTTCTGACCAATACCAGCCACCATATTCATTAAAACTGGCTAAATCTAATTTGTCTCCTAGAGCATCATCAACAGTAACAGTATATCCCACACGATCAACTTCTAGGGCTGCAGCAACTAATCTTGTGTTGTCAAGGCTTCTTACCTTGTCAATAAGTTTTCCCATGAATATATTTCTTTCATTACTAATTGGTGTTTCATTACCAACAGACCATATTACAATACTTGCCCTGTTTTTGTCACGCTCGATGGCTACAGTCAATTGATCTTCGGCATTTTTATAAGTTGCAGGATTAGACCATGAAATAGTCCAATATACTGGAACTTCAGCCCAAACTAATAATCCAACTTCATCAGCCAATCTCAACATAGCTTCATTATGAGTATAATGTGCCAAACGTATATAATTGCACCCCAATTCCTTTGCCCAAGTTAGAATCATTCTCATATCTCCTTCAGATCTTAATCGTCCCTTCAAAAGTGGATTTTCATCATGAACCGATATTCCCTTTAGAAAAATAGATTTTCCATTAAGCAGAATGTCTTTATTTACTGTTTTGATAATTCTAAAGCCTATCTTATCAGTCACTTTATCACTCTGAGAAGAAATTGTAACAGTATATAATTTGGGAGACTCAGGAGACCAAAATTGTACTTTTTTTACAGGAATAGTAAATTTTACCATACCATTTTCATCTGTAATAAAAGTTGATTTTATATTAAGTTCTCTAATTTCTAATTTAACTGTTTCTTTTACTTTAGTTCCTTTAACTTGAATAAATCCCTCAACAATATCTTTATTGTCTTTTGCAAGTTGTACTTTATAATCTTCAATATAGGATTTTGGTGTTACAACAAGTGTTACATCTCTGGTAATCCCCCCATAGTTCCACCAATCGGTGTTGATTGTTGGTACTTCATCTTTTTTACGAGTATTGTCAACCATTACAACAACAAAATTATTTCCTTCTTTTAATTTATCGGAAACATCAAATTGAAATGGAGTAAAACCACCTTTATGAGCGCCCAGTTTCTGACCGTTCAAATAGATAATAGATTCATAATTTACCGCTCCAAAATGAAGAAAATATTTTTTATCGCTTTTAAGAGTTACAACAAAATCCCTTTTATACCACAAAGTTCCTTCATAGAATAAAAGTCTTTCATCTTGAGAATTCCAGTCACCAGGTACTTGTAGTGTAGGTTCAAAGTCAAAATTATATTCTGCTCTTGATTTTTTATCCATAGAAGTCAGATTGTCATAAAATCCTCCTTTGCCCGATTTACTTTCGTCAAAAGGTTTTTGTCTGTAATCCAGATACCCCATTTGATATGGATCTATAATATATTGCCAAGATCCGTTTAAACTTAAAGTTTCTCTATCATAAATGTTTTGAATTGTCTTTTGACTATAACTATTCAAATGAAGCAAAATAAATAGTATAAAAATTGAAGCTATTTTTCTATAATGTAATCCTAACATATTTTTTTATTTAAAATGAAATCGAAAAAGAGAATAGAAGTCTTTCCTAAAAGATTCCTATAAAACACTTTAACCTAACTGACTCTAATTACTAATAACCTATATTAAATTGAGAACCACTTTCTCCCATAATATCAATTTGACTTTGAGGTATTGGACAATTTACATAATGAGGTTGCCATGGTGTCTGACTATTGACAGCATCATTTGCTTCTGCAGCAGCAGTGTCTCCATTTCTATAATAAAGTGTCACCCGTTCTCCAAGTAAACCAAGACGTTTCAATAAAAACCAGCGATTGTTCTCAAATGCAAGCTCTCTAGCAGATTCCTCTAAATAAGTATTTAATGTCCATGTGGTAAAATCAACAGCAGGTGCAGCGCTATTAGGATTCAACCCGTATCCTCTGCGTCTTACCTTATTTATATATTCTAATGCAATATCATTATTGCCTAAATTATGGTGTGCTTCTGATGCCAACAATAAAGTTTCAGCAAATCTGTAAAAAATGTAGTTCTTGAAGCTCTCGTCTTGATTAGGCAATTTTGTATTAAAATCGGCATACTTTTTTAAACTCCAGTGGTATCTTCTGTAATTATCCTCAGGAGTTGTTATTGGTTGACCAAATCTTGGATGCTGAGGATTATTAACAACATAACTTGTATGATTTTCAGGCCAGTAATAGGTAATAAATCTTTTATCATTTACCTTGTCATACAAACTTTTCAAGTAGTTATTAGGGTAAAACCAGCCCAAAGCTTGTCCTCCATATTCTCCACCGAGAATAACTTCATTTCCTGCTACGGCATCAGCGCCAGATTGCTTTTCGTATATCCTTTGGTTAAAGACGCTCCCTAGCCAAAAACCTCCTCCTCCTGCAAGATCATCACCTTCCACATTAATTAAACTTTCAAAAGCTTGTTCATCCATTGTTTCATTATTCTTCCAGACATCATAATAATTTTGATACTTGAAAATAATATTCAAGAATTTAGAATTTCTAACAATTTTATCTGAAAGTACATTCTCTGATATATTCGCTATATCAATTAAAACGACTTTATTGAAATTGCAATTGGAACCATTCGTAAATAGTGTTGAGATATTGTTATCAAGAACTAAACAATCAGCCTTCTCAGGTAAATATTCTAATGATATTAGCTGATTGTAAGAACAATTAAATGTTCCGCCTACTTCATTTGGCGATCCTCGTAATGTTTTTAAACTTAATCCAGAACAATCAAAAGCACCAGTTACTTTATTAAATCTCATTGGTAGTTCTGTTAAAAATCTCATTGTTGTTTCTGTAAACTTAACGTCTCCATCAACGTCTATACTTCCATCTTCATTAATCTGGTAGTCATCAATTGAAATCCAATAATCTCTAATAACCCTTTCAATCATATTTTTTCTAATTGAAAATTGATCCCAAATAAAATCATCCATTTTAAAAAATAATTAATTAATATATAATTTGACTTCTATCGCATACCGTTCTTAACCTCATGCAAAAGATCAATTAGATCATCAATATTAATTTGCCCGTTTTCATTATAGATGGGCACATACCTATTGTACTTTAAGATTGTAGCAAGATGTTGTTGATTTCTCCGAATCAATTCTGGCAAAATTGAATCACCGCTATATATTCTCTCCAATGATTCAATTTTAACACCACCAACATGACAGTTTTTTGTACCTATATATAAGCTAGGTAACCAGCAATCGAAATGAAAATTTTCAACAATATAATCAGGGCATCCTTCAAGGTTTGCAAGTAAATTAGCAGCAACATTGAATACCCCTCCAACGAATGCTGGAGCACCATTTAGCGTTTTAAGACGATTGTGATGTGCATGATAACTTTTACCTACCCTTCTAGGTGAGTATGCTAGTGACTCTAAATTATTCAATGCACAATTAAATCTGCCTATAACTTCGACTGGACAACCTTTCAAATTGATTAAATTATTTTCATTGCAAAAATAACTTCCACCTACATAATCTGGCCCACCCTCCAATGAAGTTAATTCATTATCCGAACAATTAAAATTACCCCCGACATATTTAGGAGATCCTTTTAATGTTCCTAACCCATTTTGTTTACAGTAAAAATCACCTGTAACATTGCCGAATTTAAGAGGAAGTTTAAAAAAATTATTCCCCGTTAATTTTACACTACCTCGTACATCAATCAAACCATCTTCGCGAATTGTATAAGAACCAATTCTGATTTTATATTTTTTTATAATATGCTTTACTTCGAGTTTAGTTATAATTTTCTTTTTTTTCATATCTATCACACTCTCAAGCTAAAGTAAACTGGTTTGCTCAAATATGCCAGCTTCCGGAACATTATTTTAAAAAAGTTGATACATTACGACTAAGAGTTAATTTCAGACTCTTACAAACCTAGTTTTAAGACTGAATTAAATATCTATTACTCTAATTTAGCTGTTGTAAACACGCTAAATTCAGCTGCAACTTCCCCCATAACCTCCTTTACTTTTATTGCATGTATCGGATCAAAGAATAATGCATCATACACATAACCAACAAATACACCTTCTTCATTTAATCTGGAAACAACTTCTGTCATTAACTCAACTTCTTTTGAAAACAAACGAAGAGATGTTATTTTATGTCCATATTCACTCTCATTTTTTTCTTTGATTATAGCATCCTGCATTATTGGTTCATGTTTTTGATAATAATTGAATAATGGAGACTGTTTCATTTGCCAGATTTCTTTATTAAAAAACGACAAATGTTCAGTCTTTACCAGTCTTATATCTATTTTTAGCTTATTGGCTAAATTTTCATGATTCAAGTATCTCGCATTCCCATTATAAAGTTTCATGGCTATATTGGGATGTAGGCAAGAATAGTCAGCTTCAACAATTGATCGACCATTTATTTTTATTAGTTTTCTGATCCACGATGGCATAAGCACTAAGGAATCTACAATACGACCACCGCTTTTTTCATTTCCTGGTCTAGGAATCATCAGACCATTTTTAGTTAAATATCTAAAAATCTTCAGGGCATCTTCAACAAATGAAAGATTTGCTGTGTCTGGATAATAAGTTCTACTTTTCTTATTCATACGAATTAACTTTTTTCCTTTTTTATTTTCATATCCCTCTGTTATCAATCTATCAGCTTCATCCTGTATTTCCTTTTCAGTGGGTAATACAATGGTTTTATAAAACTCAATCAGATTTAAACAAATGCTATTTTTTTCGGCTAACCTAAGTTTGCGTGTACAAGATTTTCTAAACAGCTCCTGTACTTTTTTGGTCTTTAATTCATAAGAGATATAACCTTTGCTGCGAAAAGATTCTCCTAAACGATATCCATAACTTTGTACTCCAACTATGTAAAATCTCTCTTCTAATATTGGTCCGGAATCATATTGAAATTCCAACAATGTTTTTTTTACATGCTGATAGGTTTGATTATCAATTCGTAGTAATTGCCTTAAATATTCCGCCCTTAGTGATTTCCAACCTTCAGGGCTATTTCCGTTTAAGATATTTCTGTATGTTGAGCTTAACTGACTAAGAAACAGTAAACACAACTCAACAGCCACTTTTATATTTTCTTTCGTCTTTGTTCCTCCATGAATTTTATGTAAGTAATGCTTTGGCAGTTCTCTTTCAAGTAAACTTTTTACTTTTGTAGGTATCATAATCTCATTTGGTTTCTTGAAAAATGTTGTCGCAAACTGTGTATAAATATCATCTGTTATAACATTCTCATTTCGTCCATTAATCCCTAATTTATCTAGGTTTTCAGTTAAATCAATGTCATTTTTGTAATCATTATACGTAACATTATTAATGATATATAAAGATGAATTATTAATTAATTTATTAGATTTTGATCTTGTTTTGAACGCTTTCGTTCTTTGAGTTCTTTCTTGTATTGTTTTACTTTCTTTTAGCATATAATGTATAATTAAGTCTACACACGAATTAGCTTAACCGATGTAGATATAGTTGTACTATATTTTGTTTTGAAAGTTTATTTTTTTCAAGAACTTTTTTTCAATTACCCAAAAATGTTATTTAAAATCATAAACAACACTCAAATAGTCATACCCGAAGAAAATTAAAGATCAATACATTCCAAAAATTAAAGAATTTATCTATATTTTAGCGACTCCTTATTTAAAGACCTATTCATAAATGGCTTTCAACGAAGATTCACGTGTTAAAATACCAACCATATTGCACCTCATGCAATTGGGTTATACCTACTTATCATTATCAAATCAGAAATGGGATGAGTCGACCAATATATTTACCGATATTTTTACTGAAAACATAAAACGTCTTAATCCCGAGTTATCTGCTGGTGATATCGATCGAACCTATAATGAAGTGGCACTTTGTCTTGAAAATGAAGACTTAGGAAAAGTATTTTATGAAAAATTGGTTGATCAATCGAATGTGCGACTCATTGATTTTGAAGATTTCAACAATAATTCATTCCATGTAGTTACTGAGTTGACCTACAAAAAAGATGAAGAAGAGTTTCGTCCTGATATTATACTATTGATAAACGGAATGCCTTTGGTTTTTATCGAAGTAAAAAAACCGAATAACCAAGATGGTGTTATTGCAGAACATAAACGCATACAGACTCGTTTTCAAAATAAGAAGTTCCGCCAGTTTGTTAATCTTACTCAGCTGATGGTTTTTTCTAATAATATGGAGTATGATAATAACTCACCTTTACCTATTGAAGGTGCTTTTTATGCTACGACATCTTATTATAAACCCATATTCAATTATTTTAGAGAAGAAGATACATTTGATTTTAATACTTTACTAAAGACAATTTCAGAAGAAGAAGAAAACTTTGTACTGAAAGACACGAACTTGTTAAGTATCAAAAACTCACCTGAATTCCTTACGAATAAACATCACGATACGCCAACAAACAGGATTTGTACTTCTTTATTCCAAAAAGAAAGACTTGCATTTGTATTGCAATTTGGAATCGCTTATGTAAAGGAAAGCAGCGGAATACAAAAACACATTATGCGTTATCCCCAGTTGTTTGCGACAAAAGCAATTGAGGAAAAACTTGAAAAAGGAGACAAAAAAGGTATCATCTGGCATACACAAGGAAGCGGAAAAACAGCTTTGACATTTTATAATGTTAAATATTTGACTGATTACTTTCAGAAGAAAAGTGTAGTACCTAAATTCTATTTTATCGTTGATCGATTGGATTTACTAATCCAAGCTGGTAAAGAATTTAAGAGCCGAGGATTGGTCGTTCATAAAATTAATTCGAGAGAAGAATTTTCTAAGGATATAAAATCTACATCGGTGATTCATAACAATTCTGGAAAACCTGAAATTACGGTGGTGAACATTCAAAAATTTCAAGATGATCCTGATGTTATTAGAAACACAGATTACAACCTAAACATACAGCGTGTGTATTTCTTAGATGAAGTACACAGAAGCTACAACCCAAAAGGTAGCTTCCTGGCAAACTTGAATGAATCAGACAACAATGCTATCAAAATTGGATTAACCGGGACACCACTTTTAGGAACCGATTACAATTCTAAAGCATTGTTTGGCGGTTATATTCATAAATATTACTACAATTCATCAATTGCTGATGGTTATACGTTACGCTTGATTCGTGAAGAAATAGAAACCAATTATAAGCTGACTTTAAAGCAAGCCCTTGAAGAAATTGAAATTTTAAAAGGAAATGCAGATAAAAAAGTGGTGTATGCACATCCGAAATTTGTAGAACCAATGCTCGATTATATCGTTCAGGATTTCGAAAAAGCACGTATCGCTACAAATAATAATACGATTGGGGGAATGGTGGTTTGCGACTCTTCTGAACAAGCAAAAATGTTGTTTGAGATATTTGAATCCAAATATGCTGTCAATAATACCGATTCAAATTTTCTACAAATGGTTGCGGAACCACGTGAAAGTTATGGAGATCAGAAGAAAAACAAAGGTAAAGTTACTTCGGCTGCTGTAATTTTACATGATGTTGGAACCAAAAAAGAACGTGAAGCAAAAGTTGAAGAATTCAAAGACGGAAAAATAGATTTCCTATTTGTTTATAATATGTTACTCACTGGTTTTGATGCGCCACGTTTGAAGAAACTATATATTGGGCGTGTTATTAAAGCGCATAACCTGCTACAAACATTGACTCGTGTTAATAGAACCTATAAAGGTTTTAGGTACGGATATGTTGTTGATTTTGCCGATATTCAAAAAGAATTTGATAAGACCAATCAAGACTATTTCAACGAACTTCAATCAGAGTTAGGGGATGAAATGGAACATTATTCTAACATTTTCAAATCTGCTGAGGAAATCAAGGAAGAAATCAACGAAATTAAAGATGTTTTATTCCCATTTGACATTTTAAATGCCGAGATCTTTTCGCAGCAAATTTCGCAAATTCAGGATCGAACTGAAATGCTGAAAATCAATCGAGTTTTGAATAATGCCAAGAGCCTGTACAATCTTATTCGCTTATCGGGTAATTATGAATTACTGGAACGACTTGATTTTCATAAACTAACAATATTATCTCGTGAAGCTAATAACCACTTGTCTTTGATTAATACCAAAGAAGCATTAGAGAAAAATGTTGACACCACCAATTTATTAAACATTGCATTAGAAGATATAATTTTTGCCTTTGTAAAAGTCAAAGAAGAGGAAATGGTTTTGGCTGATACATTGAAAACAACCTTGCAAAAAACACGTGAAATGTTGGGTGGCAATTTCGACCCGAAAGATCCTGTTTTTATATCTTTGCGAGAAGAACTGGAACGACTGTTTAAAAAGAAAAACTTAAGCGAAGTAACCAAAGAAGAAATGGAAGCCAACATTAAACAATTGGAACACATTTACAGCAAAGCCAAGGAATTGGAGAGAAAAAACCAATTACTAAGAGCAAAATATGATAATGACGAAAAATATGCTCGTTTGCACAAACGTTTGATGGAAAAAGATCCATTGACGGATAGTGAAAGTAAGCTTTTCGAAGCCTTAAAAGGATTGAAAAAAGAAATTGATGATCAACTATTACAAAACTCAAAAGTGCTAGAAAACGAGAGTTATGTTGAGAAAATGATGATTCGGTTTGTGATCAACCAATTTAAAAATAAGAACAATATCCCTTTAGATCCAGAAACTTCAAAACGCATCAATTCAATGGTGGTCAAGGAGTATATGAATGAGTTTTATGGTAGAACAGCATAATATAAGTTTCATTGAATTTTTTCAACGAATTGCAACATTATGGAACAATATTTTAAGATGAAACAGCAAGAAGCAATACAAATATTTGAAGAACAAAGAGTAAGAAGTATTTGGAATCAAGATTCTGAAAAATGGTTTTTCTCTATTGTTGACATTATAAGTGTTTTAACCGAAAGTGTTGACCCGACAGCATATTGGCGAAAATTAAAACAACGATTAAAAGCAGAGGGAAATGAAACCGTGACGAATTGTCACGGTTTGAAAATGAAAGCAATTGATGGTAAAATGCGTTTAACAGATGTTGCAGATACCGAACAACTTTTTCGCTTAATACAATCTATTCCATCACCTAAAGCAGAGCCTTTTAAGGTTTGGTTGTCGCAAATAGCAGCTGAACGTCTGGATGAAATGCAAGACCCAGAACTTTCTATCGATAGAGCTTTAGAGCAATATTTACAGTTAGGTTACTCAGAAAACTGGATTAATCAGCGCCTAAAAAGTATCGAAATCCGAAAGGAACTTACAGACGAATGGAAAAGCAGAGGATTAAAAGAGGGAATTCAATTTGCCACATTAACCGATATTATTTCTAAAGCTTGGTCAGGAAAAACCACTAAAGAATACAAAATACTCAAGGGGTTAAAAAAAGAAAACTTAAGAGATAATATGACTAATACAGAACTCATTCTAAACATGTTAGCCGAAGCTTCTACCAAAGATATTTCGAAAGCAACAAACCCAGAAAGCTTTGAAGAAAATAAAAAAGTGGCACAGCAAGGCGGTAATGTTGCTAAAGTTGCACTAAAAGAATTAGAATCTAAAACTGGCAAAAAAGTAGTGACTTCTTTAAACGCAAAAGAAACTTTACAACAACAAATTGAACAAAACAAAGAATCTAAGAAATAACATAAAAATACCAATGACCACAACAATACAATTTGAAAAGCAAACCAAAGCACTAATTGACGACCTAAAAAGTGTATGCGCCAATTATGGTTTGGGAAATGATGGTAACGAGTTTAAGATTATTACCCAGGTATTTTTATATAAATTCCTTAATGATAAATTTGTCCATGAAGTAAAGCAATTGGATGAAAAAATAGCAGCATCTGATGATTGGGAAAAAACTTTGCGAAGCTATTCAACAGATGATTACGAAATGCTGACCATGCAAATGAGTGAAAGTACCGCTAACATCCATCCTGACCAATTGATCTCAAGCCTATTTGAACGTCAGAACGAACCTAAGTTTGCCGAGATATTCGATAATACTTTATTAGATATTGCCAAACAAAATAGTGCTGTTTTCTCTGTTGTCACCGAAAGCGGTGAAAAAATTGTCTTATTCGAAAACATTAGCAAATACGTAACCGATAAACGTGATGAATTTTGTAAAGCTCTTATTAACAAATTGGTTAATTTTAGTTTTGAGAATATCTTTCACGAGAAATTTGACTTTTACGCTACTATTTTCGAATATTTAATTAGCGATTACAACACCAATAGTGGTGGAAAATATGCCGAATATTTCACGCCTCATGCTGTAGCCAAGATCATGGCTCGTTGTTTAGTAGACGAAAGTGTGAGCAATGTAACTTGTTATGATCCTTCTGCAGGATCGGGAACTTTGCTGATGAATTTGGCACATCAAATTGGTGAGGAAAAATGTACGGTGTACTCGCAAGATATTTCGCAAAAATCGTCGAACTTATTACGACTGAATTTAATCTTGAATGATTTGGTGCATTCGATCCCGAATATTGTAAAAGGAAATACCATTTTGGAACCATACCACAAAGAGCAAAACGGACGCTTAAAACAATTTGATTACATCGTTTCAAATCCTCCGTTTAAATTAGATTTCTCTGACTATGTAAACGATTTAGATACCAAAGAAAATCACGATCGCTTTTTTGCTGGAATGCCAAACATACCGAAAGCCAAAAAAGACAGTATGGCCATTTATCCTTTGTTTGTACAACACATTATGTATTCGCTTACCGCAAAAGGAAAAGCTGCTATTGTAGTGCCAACTGGTTTTATCACGGCACAAAGTGGAATAGAACGCAAAATACGCGAGCAAATGGTCGAGCGCAAAATGTTGCGTGGTGTGGTAAGTATGCCTTCTAACATTTTTGCTACAACTGGAACCAACGTTTCTATTTTGTTCTTGGACAAAGAAAATACCAAAGGCGATATTGTTTTGATGGATGCTTCTAAACTAGGAACAACTGTTAAAGAAGGTAAAAACCAAAAAACACTTTTATCGCCACAAGAAGAAGACTATATTATTGACACTTTTAATAAACACGAAGCTAAAGATGATTTCTCGGTAGTGATTTCGTATGAAGATATAAAAGCCAAAAACTACTCATTGAGTGCAGGACAATATTTTGAAGTAAAAATTGAATATACAGATATTTCGCCAAAGGAATTTGAAGATAAAATGAAAACTTTTGAAACCAATTTGAGTACGCTTTTTGCGGAAAGTAAAACTTTGGAAATGGAAATTCAGAATAATTTGAAGGGATTGAGATATGAGTAATTGGAAATATGATAAACTATCAAAATTATGTAATCGAATTGGTGACGGCTTACATGGTACACCTGAGTATTCAGAGCAATCAGACGTTTACTTTATAAATGGAAATAATCTTAAAAATGGTAAAATTGAGATTACAGAAAATACTAAAAAAGTAACTTCAGAAGAGTTATCTAAAAATTTTATTCAACTCAATGACAATTCTCTTCTATTATCAATTAATGGCACTTTAGGAAATATGGCATTTTTTAATAATGAAAAAGTAATGTTAGGTAAAAGTGCAGCTTTTTTAAACTTTAAAACAGGTATTAATAAATTTTATTATTATTATTTTCAATTACCAAGTGTTCAAGCACATTTCCATAATATAGCAACTGGTTCAACCATAAAAAATTTATCCCTTAAATCTATTCAAGATTTTGAAGTACCTATTCCCGAAACAAATATTTGGAAAAGTATTTCAACAGCTCTAAACTCAATAGATGCTAAAATAGAACTAAACAATGAGATAAATGATAATTTAGAGCAGATGGCAAAAATGCTGTATGATTATTGGTTTGTGCAGTTTGATTTTCCGGACGCCAATGGAAAACCGTATAAAACTTCTGGTGGCAAAATGGTTTGGAATAAGGAATTGAAAAGAGAAATTCCTGAGGGTTGGAAGGTTGGTGAATTGAAAGATATTGCAAATATTACAATGGGACAATCTCCTCCAGGAGAAAGCTATAACGAAGAAAAAAACGGAATGATATTCTACCAAGGTTGCACAGATTTTGGTAATCGGTTTCCAACAATTAGAAAATATACAACATCACCAACGAGATTTGCAAAACAGGGTGATATTTTATTAAGCGTCAGAGCTCCTGTAGGAACTTTAAATATTTCAAAAGAAGATTGTTGTATTGGGCGAGGATTAGCTAGTATGAATAGCAATAATGATTCTATAACATATTTGTTTGGTGTAATGGTTAATCTGAAACAAATTTTTGATAGAAGAAATGTTAGCGGAACTACGTTCGGCTCAATTACCAAAGATGATTTGTTTTCTTTACCTGTTATAATTCCAAATGAAAAAACTGTTAAAGCATTTCAAAATCTTGTGTTTTCATCATTTGAAAAACAAAACAAAATCGAATTAGAAAATATTGAACTTACATTGCTTCGGGATTGGTTGTTGCCGATGCTGATGAATGGACAGGTAAAAGTACAAGATTAATATAGTTAATTTCTCTACGATAAATTATCATTTATTTTATTATTTAACTCTATTTTGGAATCTAAAACAGATAATATAGATGATATTTTCTTTTGTTCCATTTTTGATTTAGGAATGACAAAGGATAAATTGGCAATATCATTTGGATTTATTGATGGGTATGCTGAAACAGATCCCATAGCAATAGTGTGTAAGTAATTTGTAATATCTTTTTGAGTTATGAGATAATACAAATATTTAGGTTCAACATCTTCATCAATAATATCCAATGTGATGAATCCTGAAGAAACTATAAAATTTTCTATTGGATTCTCAATAAACCCAAAATGTTCTAAATTGGGACGAACTGACGAATAAATAATGGTATTATTATTAACTTTACGTTGAGCCCTACTTGGAGCATTAGCTCTACTAATTTTTTGAATATTATTTATTTTATTTTTAGTGATGTTACTTGTATCTAAATAATAAATCTTTTCAAATGAATCATTTTTTGATAAAGTTGAAGCATTAATCAAACAACATCCATTCTTACCGCCTATTTTTATCTTTTTTGTGTATTCTTTTTTCATACTGTTTATCCAATAAATTTCCTGTGAGAATTTTTAACATTTGTTTGGTTTACCATTGCATAATGCATTGTGGTATCAATTTTCATATGTCCGAGTAATTTTTGTACTTGTTCTATGGGCATACCTTTGTCTATTGCCATTGTTGCTAGTGTTCTTCTGAATTTGTGAGGATGTACCTTGTCAATTTGCGCTTTTTTGCCCAATATTCGCAATCGCATTTCGACACCACCAATGGAAAGTCTGCTATTAGGTTTGGACAAAGAAACAAACAATGCTTTATTGTCATCTGTTCGAATTTCAAGATACTTTCGGAGATGAATTTTAGTACGTGCATCAAAATAAACTTCCCGTTCACTATTTCCTTTCCCAAAAACCACAATTTGCCTTTCGTGAAAATCAACATCTGCTCGATTTATTTTTACCAATTCCCCTACACGCATTCCGGTAGAAGTGAGTAACTCAATCATTGCCAAATCACGAATTTCAGTACAAGTATCCCGAAGAACTTCCAACTGTTCATCACTTAAAGTATCTTTTACAAGTCGGCCTGTTTTTACTTTATGAATTCGTCTTACTGGGCTTTTTAAAATATAATCTTCATCTTCCAACCAAGAAAAAAAGCTGGAAAAAATTCGTCTCATATTATCAATGGTTACTCTGCTTGATTTTTTTAATTCTTGATAATCTGATAAGTAAGTTCTCAAATCGTTAGTAGAAATATCAATAACCGATTTATTTATTTTTTGAAGCAGTTTTTCAATCGTGTTGATGTAATATTTAAGTGATTTATCGGAGCAACCTTCTACTTTTTTGGAGGCAATAAAAAACGACAAGAGTTTTAGGTTATATGTTTTGAAGCATTTAATTTTAGTATCAATTTCAGTAATGTACAGATTATCAAGACTCCTCAAGAGGACTATATTTAATAATTCCATTTGTTGTTGGCTTACTATTTCTGTCATTGCAGTTTTTATTTCCAAAATCAATTTTTCTTTCATGGGATTTAATACTTAAAATTATCAAACCGCAAATAAAGAGTAACAAAAGTAATCAATCAATAAAGTAAATGATAATTTAGAGCAGATGGCAAAAACGCTGTATGATTATTGGTTTGTGCAATTTGATTTTCCGGATGCTGATGGGAAACTATATAAAACTTCAGGTGGTAAAATGGTTTGGAATACCGAGTTGAAAAGAGATATTCCTGAAGGTTGGCGAGTTGGAACTTTAAATTCCATTGGTGATATTATCGGAGGAAGCACACCTTCAAAAGCTATTGATGAAAACTTTTGTTTTGGTGATGGAACACCATGGATAACCCCAAAAGATTTATCAAATAATAAAGGTAAAAAATACATCACTCGTGGTGAATTTGACGTAACAGAACGTGGATTAAAAGAAGCGTCACTGAAAATTATGCCAGTTGGAACAGTATTATTAAGCTCTAGAGCTCCGATTGGGTATTTGGCAATAGCAAGAACAGATGTAACAACAAATCAAGGATTTAAATCTTTTGTTCCAAAAAAAGGATTTTCATCAGAGTATGTTTATTATACAATTCAAAATCATATTCCTGAAATTGAAGCTAATTCTTCGGGTTCAACTTTTAAAGAAGTTTCGACTTCGACATTAAGAACAATAAAAACTATTTTACCTAACGACGAAGTATTATCATCTTTTTACAATAAGATAAAACCAATTTTCAAAAAACAAGATTATGTTGAATTAGAAAATATTGAACTTACATTACTTCGGGATTGGTTGTTGCCGATGTTGATGAATGGACAGGTAAAAATACAAGATTAATAGAGTTAATTTCTCTTCGATAAATTATCATTTATTTTATTGTTGAGTTGATTTTTATTGCAAATCTCAATGATATTGTCAATTATTAAAGAAGCATGAAAACATTTTGACCATATGAACATGCCTTCCAAACCAAAATTTAATTCAAAAAACAATATGAAGTAAGATATAACTTATTTTAAATACGTTTTTTAATCTTTTTATCAAAAAAAATTAGCAAACCCAAAAACAGCTAATTAAGAGTAGTTTACAAGATTCATAAACACTATCGGTAACGATTTAGTAATGGTGCTCATTGCATTCAT
>NCET01000587.1 GCA_002280815.1 Flavobacteriales bacterium 32-34-25
CAAATGGTCAAGGAATAGAAACTTATAGAAATGGCTTGAAATATACTGGTCAATGGAAAGATGGTAAATTTGACGGCAAAGGAACACTTATAAACATTAATGAAAAATACAATTTTACAGGCTATTGGAAAGATGGCAGAATTAATGGTCAAGGGACTATCGACTATACAAATGGAGAAAAATATTCCGGAGAATGGAAAGAAGGCAGTCGAACAGGACAAGGAACTTATACCTGGCCTAATGGAGATAAATATATTGGTTCGTTTTTAAACTTCAAACAAAATGGTCAAGGAACTATGTCCTACTCTAATGGAGAAAAATTTGTTGGCGAATGGAAAGACCACAAAGAATTTAACGGAATTCTTTACAATAGCAATGGAACAAAAAAATCCAGCTATAAAGATGGTGTTATAATAGAATAAACACTACTACTTCATCAAAAAAATCAGCTATTTTTTTTCGAAAGACAAAAAGATTCTCAACAATACAAACAATTAGGCAATAGTTCCTCATCGAATGGGCAGTTGTGGAAAAAAATCTTATTTTTACTAATGACCACTTATAAAACTATATTGAAAATAAGTTTATTAAAACGAGTCTTAATATTAATAATACCACTAACTAGCACACAAATAACATGGGGCATACCAATTCGGAAACAGAAAGATTAGCCGTTGCTAACAACTATAAAAATTGGAAAAAATGGGGCCCTTATTTAGCCGAAAGGCAATGGGGAACTGTTCGCGAAGATTATAGCGAGCACGGTGAAGCCTGGGAATTTATTGATCACGAAAAAGCACGCAGCAACGCGCCTTTTGGAATGGAAAAGATCCTATTTTAAAAGAACGTTTGTTCGGATTGACCAATAATCAGGGAAATCACGGTGAAGATGTCAAAGAATTGTATTTTCATCAGCTTTCTACGCCTACGCACACCTACAACAAATACCTCTACAAGTATCCACAAAATGAATTTCCTTATAGTGATTTGGTTAACAATAACAGGAAAAGTAGAGAAGAAACCGAATTTGAACTACTAGACAGCGAAGCCTTTAAAGACAATGCTTATTTTGATTGTTATATCGAATATGCCAAAGCTGGTATTGATGATATCCTGATGAAAGTTACCGTGGTCAATAGAGCAGCCAATGATGCAAGCATACACGTATTACCTCATTTTTGGTTTCGCAATTTCTGGAAACACAACACCAGACATCC
>NCET01000299.1 GCA_002280815.1 Flavobacteriales bacterium 32-34-25
AAAAGTACCATCCCAAAAAATAGTGTTGTGTTCATGCTAATTTTCATTTTTCTTATAAAATTCAATTTCTACAATACGCAGCTGTCCTTTGGCATTAGCCGCACTTTTATCTTTAAATAAATCTAATTCTTTTGTTGGATCAACTTCAACAATGGTGTTAAAAGCATCATTTTCAGAATTCGTTCCTGTTAGTTCGATTGTAATTTCTTTAGCCAATTCTGGTTTTAAAGGAATTGTAATGTAACCTAAACTTTGTTCCGTATTTCCTCGATACACTTCTTTTCCATCGGCTAATATACGAATTGGATAACTTTTTGTACGCCAACCTGTAAATTTCACGACTAACTCATTTACAATTGCTCGTTCAGCTAAAATATAAGTAATTTTACCCGTGCTAATTCTTCCGTCATTAGCCCATTCGGTTAATTCATTATCATCATAACTTTTGTAAACATCATCAGCATTTGAAGCAGCTGTAGCATGACTGATAAAAACGGGAGTTCTTTTAATGGTGTAAGAAGGTGTTTTTGGTGTTGGGCCTCTATCTAAATAAGACGCCATACTATCGCCAGGTAATTGTTCTGCCAATCCATTTTTAGACAAAAAAGGTTTTGATTCCAATTTCACTTTAGCAGATTGTAATCCTTTAAACTTTGCCGAAACACTAATTTCTCCTGCTTTCAAAGTAGAACGAATCATAATGCGGTTCACTCCATTTTCTACAGGCAATTTTTGAGACAAAATATAATTATCAGGCCCTTGTGCAATTCCGCCCAACCAAGTAGCATTTCCATTTAATGTAAATTCAATTAAGCTATTATCCAAAACACATCGATTGCCGTTTTTGTCTACCACTTCAACATCAATTAAAGCAATATCATTCGCATTTGCTAATAATCCTTCAGGACTTGTATGCGGAGATAATTTAATAGCAAATGGAGTTCCCGAAGTTGATTTTTCATCTTCACTCAACACTTTTCCATTGGCATCATAACTCACTGCTTTTACCGAACCTGATTCCCAATGAATGTTTTCGAAAGTAAATAAGAACTGTTTGCTTTGTATACCAAAACCTTTGGATTTTCCATTTACAAAAAGTTCTACTTTGTCTCCCGAAGAAACTACATAAATATTTTTTGTAACAGCATCAGTATAATTCCAATGTCCTATAATATGTGTTCGGTATTTTTCAATATCTACCCAGCCGTCCCACATAAGCTGATGTGCAAAAAAACCATCTTTTGGAATTCGCATAGGATCGACTTCGCCACTTCTTCTGTAATTTTCAGCACCTCTAAAATGCGTATTACTATCCGAAAAAATAATATTTACACCACCCGAATTGACTCTTTTTCCAGTTCCAGGACGTTCAATATAATAATCGTACCAACGTGTTACATTTTCAATAGCATGAGCATCCTGATTGTGATTGTACGGACTCGCATCGGCTACTTTACTTCCGTTCACATTGGAATGATTCGTCCCGCCAGTTCCTTCTTTATGAAAAGGAGGCGAAAATTCATCCCAGTATTTCCTCAAACCTTCATCTCTTGAATATTCGGTTGCCCAAAAAGGTTTGCGGGCACTTTTGTTAATGTATAACATTTCGCCACCATACTCCGCTTCCTGACTATCGAGCATTTCACGAGAACCAATGGCTCTTCCGCCATGAGGATCATAAGTATCTCGCAAACTTTTCATTTCACGCATGTGAGGCTCACTAATTACTTCGTTTCCGCTTTCGTAGAAAATAATACTCGGATTATTTCGATTGTAAATAATGGCATCACGCATTAAATTGACACGTTGCGTCCATTGTACTCCTTTAACATCTTTTTCGGCATCACCAGCTGGCATGGCTTGAATCAAACCTACTCTATCACAGGATTCCACATCTTGCTTCCAAGGCGTAACGTGCATCCAACGCACTAAATTTGCATTGCTCTCCACCATCATTCGATTGCTAAAATCACTCATCCAGGCAGGAACCGACATTCCAACAGCCGGCCATTCGTTACTGGTACGCTGTGCATAACCTTTCATTTGAATAACACGATCGTTCAAAACCACTTCACCATTGGCGAAAGCCGTTTTTCTAAAACCTGTCTTAGTAGCAACCTCATCTACAATTTTTCCATCTACTTTTAAAATGGTTTTTACAGTGTACAAATAACCGTAACCCCAACTCCAAAAATTCAAATTATCTAATTCTTTCGAAGCTTTAATAATTTTAGTTTCTCCCTGATTTAAAGTAGTTTCCTGACCTGAAAAATCAGCTACTTTTTTATTTTCTAAATCAAAAACCTGAACTTCATAAGAAAAAGTTTTTGCGGCAGCATATTCATTTTTAATCTGAGTTTCGGCAGTTACAATAGCTGTTTTTTGAGCAATATTAATATTCGAAGCATAAACGTAAGTTCCAATTGTTTTTAGATTCGAATACAATGGAAGTGTTTGATATAATTTGTCCGTTACATGAAGGTAAACGTTCTTCGGAATTCCTCCATAATTGGCATTGAAATTACTATTGTTCCATTGAAAAGTTGAACCAGTTTCCTGTTCTTTATATTTCCAGTCATTATCAATACGAAGTGCAATGGTGTTTTCGGCAGGAAATGGCTTTAGCAAACTTGAAATATCGTAACCAAAAGCCATTACTCCATTTTCATGCAATCCTACTTTTTGTCCATTGATATAAATTGTTCCTCCTTGACGAACGCCTTCAAATTCGATAAAGACTTTTTTATCTATAATTCCTTCTGGCAGTTTGAACTTTTTTCGATACCAAACAATACCAGTAGTAAGCTGAGTGATGTCTTTCTTGAAAGCTTCGTTTTGATTGAATGCAAAAGGAAGCGTTACCGATTGCCAATTTTTATCATTAAAATTAGTCTCTTTTGCCTGAGCCAAATCACCTAATTTTAATTTCCAATCCGAATTAAAATTGTACTTCTTTCTATTGAATTCCTGCGATTGAACGGCAAGACCGAAAGACAGTAATACGATGGTAAGAAAAAATCTCTTTAAATTAAAGTTCATATCTAAGCTTTTAATATTTATTATTTTTCAAAACAACCTAAATCAGGAGCAGAACCTTTGAATGGGAATCCTAAATTAGTTCCTGCATTTATTAATTTACTGGAAGTAGCTAATTTTAAAAAATCAGTATTTGGAAGACTTCCATCGGCTTGTCGCGGAGCCATCAATAATTTCTCATCGACACTCAAAAAATCATCAGCAGAAACACTAATACCGCTTAAATCAAAATAATTATTTTTCAACACACAACGCGATTTATCAATATCGGTTAATTCTGCCGTGGTAGCCGCAAAGCCTAAATTATTAGCCATTTCGTGATTCCATCCCAGCCCATCTGTCCCGAAATCAGTTGGATTTAAAGCCACACAATTGAGCATATTATAATTTCTTTTATTCAAATAAGCAGTATTGTTGTACCAATAATTACCTTCTAAATGATGATTAGCATAAAATCCGCTTTGTTTGTTTTTAACAGCCAGACAAAAACGAATGGTGTTTTTAGGTATTGGGGTATATCTTTCAATCAATTCATTATAAGGATTTTTTCCTTTTCCATATCCTCCAGCCTTGAATCCATTTCCATCCGCTCTTGGAATAAAACCTTCTGAATATCCATTGTAAAAAGCCCAACAATTTTCTATTAAAACGGCTTCGGCATTATTAATTAGATCGAAACCATCATCACTATTAAACCAGGCACGACAACCTCTAAAAATGTTATTGACACTTCCTTTTTCAAGATGACATCCAAAACTTTTCCACCTTCGGAAACCGAGTCGTAATTGTTGTAAGCATCACAATTCAATACCAAATTATTTGACCCACTAAGCATGTAAACTCCAATAGCCATATTATCGTGCATACTTAATTGTTCCAGCGTATTGTTACTTCCACGAACTTCAAAACATTCTGATTGTGTGTGCTTTTTAAGTGTTACCTGAACGCCTACCACTTCAATTCCTTTTATACGAATATTATTTCCATCGACTAAAAAAGCAATGACACGCTTTCCTGCAGGTTTAATATTTTTATAATCAAAAACAGGTTTTTCATTTTTATAAGCTAAATACGAAACTCCGTTTTTATTTAATTGAGTTACGTAAGCCCAAATTCCTCTGGATTGAGCAATTTGTTCTTCGCGCATAGTATAAACACCACCTCTTATAAAAACGGTATCGTCCGAACTGGCTAATTCCTGAGCTCTTTTTATAGTTTCAACAGGAGTTTTAATTGTTCCATTATTAGCATCATTTCCTGAAGGAGCAACATAGAATTCTTTTGCTAAACAAAAGAAACTATTCAGAAATAGCAGGGCAATTAGGATTTTAGATTTCATGTTACACTAATTAATTTTAGGCGTTTTGAATTTCAGCAATTCATTTTCATTAAAAAGGGAAGCTGTTAAACTTCCCTTTTTCTATTACAAACTATTAAACTTACTTATAAAAAGAAAGCAAAATAGCGTTCTTAATTATTTCATTTTGTAAATCTCAGATCCTGCTAACAAGAAACAACCCAAACCATAATCTTCAAAATCAGGAATTTTATCATAGCTTAATGGCATACCATCTTTTGGCTCTTTTCCTGTAGATTGTAAGTATCCTAAGAATCCATTTTTATGCAAACTTTCAGTTGTTAATGCTTTCCAAGCTTTTTCAATAACTGGTAAATAAGTTTTTTTATCTAAAATATCATTGTTGATTCCGTACGCAATTCCGTAAACAAACAAAGCCGTTCCTGAAGCCTCTTTCTCTCCATAATTGTTTGGATCATGTAAACTTGCATTCCAGAAACCATCGGCTCTTTGAATTGGCACTAAAGCTTTAGCCATCGCTTTTAAATCTTTTACATATTGCTCTCTGTGCGGAGCATTTTCTGGAATAATAGTCAATACTTTTGCTAAAGCAGCAATTACCCAACCGTTTCCACGGCTCCAGTAACAATCTTCTCCATTTGGTTCCTTGTAAGGAGGATCAAAATCGGCATCACGCCACCATAATCCGTCTTTTGGATTATACAATCCGTTGTCTCCATGCTTGTCTCTGGAGTACATATACATATCGTACATTTTCTCATAATAACGATTATCATTATCTAAAACACCTAATTTTGCAAATACAGGCATTCCCATTTGAATCGCATCAATCCAGGACCAATCGTCTAATTGAGGCGTATTCAACAACATATTGATACATTGTCTTGTATTTTTCAACTTTTTAGGGTCTGGTTCAATATTGTACAAATCGATATAAGTTTGTGCTGCACAATAATCATCGGCATTTCTGTTTGCATTTCCGTTTCTGAATCCCCAATTGTGAAATTCTGACCAGGCATAAGCATAATCATAATAAGCTTGTTTAGGATAAATTTCGTGCAAAGCCATTAATCCTTCATAATAAACACCACGAGTCCAGATATTACTTGGACGCTCTCTGTTAGTCACAATAGTTTTACCTGTA
>NCET01000300.1 GCA_002280815.1 Flavobacteriales bacterium 32-34-25
GGATTCGAATTTGTAAAAGAAGCTGTATTGCCGCTTATTGAAAAATTCGAGATTAGCATCGAAGATAAATTACACACTTTTACGGAACACATTGCTTTGCAAACCGCATTGGCTTTGCCATCAAAAAAAGGAAATTTATTGATTACTGGAGGTGGTGCTTACAACGACTTTCTTATTTCCAGAATCCAATATTATTTACCCGAAATGAAACTCATCATTCCCGAAAACAAAATTCTGGAATTCAAAGAAGCCTTAATTTTTGCTTTACTTGGCGTATTAAAATTAAGAGAGGAAATAAACGTACTGAGTTCAGTAACCGGAGCAAAAAAAGACCATAGTTCAGGGCGCCTCTATCCTTAAAATACAAAAGAGGCATTATTTTTGTTTCGAATTTTATCCAATAGAATCGCAATTTTTATAATATCTTAGCGTTTCAATAACAAAGAAAAAATTTATGAGTATATTGTTACAAGCAGATACCTTATCTGCTGCAGGTGAAAATTTAGCCGAAGCGGTTCCAGTTGAAAAAACCTTATCAATTATCGAACTCCTAACTAGTGGAGGATTAGCAGGACAAGCAATAATGGTCGCATTATTTTTAATGCTTTTTGTTGCCTTATACCTTTATTTTGAACGTTTGATGGCTATTAATGCAGCATCAAAAATTGACTCAAACTTCATGAGTCTGGTTAAGGATAATATCAAAAACGGACGTATTGATAATGCTAAAATAGCTTGTGCACATTCCTCATCGCCAGCAGCTCGATTAATAGAAAAAGGAATTTCCAGAATTGGAAAACCACTAAGTGACATCAATACTGCTATTGAGAATGCTGGAAAACTAGAAATAAATAAATTAGAAAAAAATGTAAGTATGCTTGCTACTATTTCGGGAGCTGGTCCAATGACTGGTTTCTTAGGAACTGTTGTAGGGATGATTCAGGCTTTCCACAAAATGGCTACTGCTGGTGGTCAAATTGAAGTAGGCGCGCTTTCTGAAGGAATTTATACTGCTATGACAACTACCGTTGTTGGATTAGTAATTGGGATTATTGCTTATGTGGGCTACAACCACTTAGTAGTAAAAACCGATAAAGTTGTACACCAAATGGAAGCCAATGCCGTTGACTTTTTAGACTTATTAAATGATCCCGCATAATTATGAATTTAAGAGGACGAAATAAGGTTAGTGCTGAATTTAATATGTCATCCATGACAGACATTGTCTTTCTGTTGTTGATATTTTTCATGCTAACCTCAACTATGGTAACTACTAACGCACTGGATTTGGTTTTACCAAAAGCAAAAGGAAAAACAGACAGCAACAAAAATATTGCTGTGAGTATCAATAAAAAATTAGAATTTTTTATTGACAAAGAACCTGTCTTAGAAGCCGAATTGGAATCAAAATTACTATCACTAGTTACCGCTGATGGAAACAAAGCTATTATTCTAAGAGCCGAAGAAGGTGTTCCAATTGAAAAAGCAGTTAACGTTTTAGACATTGCTAACAGAAACCAAATCAAAGTGGTTTTAGCCGTAAGACCTAAATAATTGGTACTAAATTTCAAAAAACAGATTTATTCTACATGAAATATTTAGAAACAGAAGAAGAAAAAAAATCATTTATTATCACATCTATCATTTTTGTGATACTATTTGTTTTGTTCTTATATCTAGGACTTACTTCTTTAGATCCTCCACCTGAAAACGGAATTGCTATTAATTTTGGCACAACCGAATTTGGAAACGGAGACATCCAACCTACCGAAGCAATTCAATCAGCACCAAAAGCTACAGCGGCTAAACAAGCTGCAGCAAGCAACGACGATGTTTTATCGCAAGACATTGAAGAAGCTGTTGTAATGAAAGAAGCTAAAAAAATCCGACCTACAAAAGAAGTTGCCAAAGAGGAAGTAAAACAAAAACCCAAAGAAAATCCGAAACCTTCTAAAAGTACAACTGATGCTTTGTCTAGCTTAATTAATGGCCCAAAATCTACTGGAACAGCCAAAGGCGGCGAAGGCAATGACAATCAGGCCGGAGACAAAGGAATTTTAAACGGAAATCCTTATACTAATACTTATTACGGTTCTGGAAGCGGAACAGGAACAGGAAGTGGCTGGGGATTAAATGGAAGAAAAATTAGTAGCCGAGGAAAAGAAGTGCAAAAATGTAACGAATTTGGTACTGTTGTGGTTCAAATTACAGTAAACCGAAACGGAAACGTTATTACTGCCAAATACACCAAAGGAACTACCAATACCAATCCTTGTTTAATAGAACCTGCATTGGCCACAGCCAGAAAATACAAATGGCAACCCGATTCAAATGCTCCCGAAACTCAAATAGGATTCATCACAGTGAATTTCAAACTGGGGGAATAATATTGAACAATTTTACAATAAAAAATGAATTATCAAGAAACTACAGCCTGGATGTTTAACCAACTTCCAATGTACCAATTACAGGGTGCTTCTGCTTACAAAAAAGATTTAACCAACACCCATATACTGATTAATCATCTTGATAATCCGCATCAAAATTTAAAATTCATTCACGTTGCTGGCACTAACGGAAAAGGTTCTACCTCACACATGCTCGCGTCTATTCTTCAGGAAGCGGGCTACAAAGTAGGACTTTACACTTCGCCACATTTAAAAGATTACAGAGAACGTATTAAAATAAATGGTTCCGAAATTACCGAAGATTTTGTTTGTGAATTCATCAATTCGAACAAAGCTTTTTTTGAAGCCAATGATATTAGTTTTTTCGAAATGAGCGTTGGATTGGCTTTTGATTATTTTGCAAAAGAAAAAGTGGATATTGCCATTATCGAAGTCGGAATGGGCGGCCGTCTGGACGCTACTAATATTATTACACCATTAGTTTCTGTGATTACCAATATTGGATTAGACCACACCCAATTTCTTGGTAATACGCTTGAATTAATTGCTGCCGAAAAAGCGGGGATTATCAAAGCTGAAATTCCAGTTATTATAGGCGAATACCTTCCTGAAACTAAAGCCGTTTTTTTGGCTAAAGCCAAAGAAAATAATTCCGAAATCTATTTTGCTTCCAATTTGATTTCAGATGACTTCCCTTCTGATTTAATTGGAGATTACCAAATTCACAATAAAAAAACCGTTTTACAAACCATCAAAATTTTAAACACGCAAACTAATTTCAATATTACCCAAAATAATATTGAATCGGGTTTGTTACATGTCGTTAAAAACACAGGACTTTTAGGAAGATGGCAACAATTAGGCGAATCTCCAAAAGTAATTTGCGACACCGCACACAACAAAAACGGTTTGGAAATCGTGTTGAATCAAATTCAAAAAGAAAAATTCAATCAATTGCATATTGTTTTAGGTGTCGTAAACGACAAAGATCTAGACGAAGTACTGCCTTTATTCTCAAAAAATGCGATTTATTATTTTTGCAAACCTAATATTCCACGAGGACTTGAGGCTTCCATATTAAAAGAAAAAGCAAATCAATTTGGTTTAAAAGGAAGAACATATCATTCTGTTTCAGAAGCTTACCATTCATCTCAAGAATCTGCAACAGCAAATGATTTTATTTATGTTGGCGGAAGTACTTTTGTAGTTGCAGAAATTTTATAATTTTTTTCATTTTTTGCTTGCACATCAAGAAAAGTGGTGTATATTTGCACTCGCAATCACAAACGATAGCAACCTAGTAAAATAGGGCGATTAGCTCAGCTGGTTCAGAGCACCTCGTTTACACCGAGGGGGTCGGGGGTTCGAACCCCTCATCGCCCAC
>NCET01000301.1 GCA_002280815.1 Flavobacteriales bacterium 32-34-25
AATAGCTCCACAAAAAAACAGCTAAATCAAAACAATCCCGATAGCTATCGGGACAATTTGAATAAAAAAACGTAATTTTGCCATCCAATTTACAAAACTATGAGAACCAAGTCTTTAAAAAAGAACAAAATAAACGTAATTACCCTAGGGTGTTCAAAAAACATATACGATAGTGAGGTATTAATGGGGCAACTTCGTGCCAATGGAAAAGAGGTGGAACACGAAGCTCCTGTTGAGAGAGAAGGGAATATTATTGTCATCAATACTTGTGGATTTATTGATAATGCTAAAGCAGAATCGGTAAATATGATTTTAGAATATGCTGACAAGAAAGAAAAAGGTTTAGTTGACAAGGTTTTTGTAACTGGATGTTTATCGGAGCGATACCGACCTGATTTAGAAAAAGAAATCCCAAATGTGGATCAGTTTTTTGGAACTACTGAATTACCACAATTATTAAAAGCTTTAGGAGCCGATTACAAACATGAATTATTAGGCGAGCGTTTAACAACTACTCCTAAAAATTATGCCTATTTAAAAATTGCCGAAGGATGTGATAGACCTTGTAGTTTTTGTGCTATTCCTATTATGCGAGGCGCACACGTTTCACAACCTATCGAAAAATTAGTAAAAGAAGCTCAAGGCTTAGCAAGAGACGGTGTAAAAGAATTGATTTTGATTGCTCAGGATTTAACTTATTACGGTCTTGACATTTACAAAAAACGAAATCTTGCCGAATTACTAGAAGCTTTAACAAAAGTAGAAGGAATTGAATGGATTCGTTTACATTACGCCTTCCCTACTGGTTTTCCAATGGATGTTTTAGAATTAATGAAACGCGAACCTAAGATTTGCAACTACATTGATATCCCGTTACAACATATTTCTGATTCTATTTTGAAATCGATGCGTCGTGGAACAACTCAGGCTAAAACAACTCAGTTATTGAAAGATTTTAGAGCAGCAGTTCCGGGAATGGCAATTCGAACTACATTAATTGTAGGTTATCCAGGAGAAACTCAGGAAGATTTCGAAATCTTGAAAGACTTTGTTCAGGAAATGAAATTTGACCGTATGGGATGTTTTGCTTATTCCCATGAAGAAAACACCCACGCTTATTTACTTGAAGACGATGTTCCAGATGATGTAAAACAAGCTCGTGCGAATGAAATTATGGAATTGCAATCGCAAATTTCATGGGATTTGAATCAAGAAAAAGTAGGTCAGGTATTCAAATGTATTATCGACAGAAAAGAAGGAGAACACTTTGTAGGTCGTACTGAATTTGACAGTCCGGATGTAGACAACGAAGTATTGATTGAAGCTTCGAAACACTACTTAAAAACTGGCGATTTTGCTATGATTAAAATCACCGAAGCAACAGAATTTGACCTTTACGGAGAACCTGCATAAAATCTATTTTTAGCTATTTTAAAAAAATAAATATGAATAAAACACAATTTATCTTTGTATTAGCGTTTATACTAGTATCCTTTAATACTGCATTTGCTCAATACGGTTACGGAAATGGGTACGGCAACGGTTATGGCGGCGGCGGATATGGAATGGGTAGAAACAGTATGAGCCAAATGGATCAAACACCTTCAAAGCCTAAAGAAATTCCTGTAGAAGTAACCGTGGCTAAAATAATGGAAAAATTAAAGCCCGAATTAAATCTTGACGAATTGCAAACTATTGCCATAGGTAATGTATATACTGACATTATCAAATCGCAAACAGCAATTATGAAAGACGAAAAATTAGGGCAAACTGAAAAATCAAATGAAATTAAAGCCCTTTTTGAAGTAAACGAACGAAAAGTAAACGAATACTTGAGCGAAGAGCAAAAAATAAAATACAAGGCTCTAAAAGAAGATCGCGGTAATGATAAAAAAGAAAAGAAGAAAAAATCTAAAAAAGAAGAATAAAAAAATCTTTTAACAAAGCTCCCAAAAATGATTAAATCCTTTTTTTATTTTATTCCAATTGCCCTCATTACGGCTTGCTCAACTAATCCGTACAAAAAGAGCGAGAAAGAATACGACACTAAACTAAAAACTTTAACAAATGAAATGTCTGTTAAAGAGCCTGAACCATTACCTATTGTAAATAAAGTAACAATAAGTATTGACAGTCTATATTCTAAACAGTTATACACTTTTAAAGACAGTATATTTAAAGTAGGTTCAACCCAATTAGACAATGGAATTCATACCGAATGGATTAGCACTGTAAATTTCAATCTTCGCAAACCAAATTTCATTATTATTCATCATACTGCACAAGATTCTATTGAGCAAACCATTAAAACGTTTACCAAAGTAAGCGCACAAGTAAGTGCTCATTATATTGTAGCCGATGATGGTCATGTAGTACAAATGCTAAACGATTATTTACGCGCTTGGCATGCTGGACTAAGTTCTTGGGGTAAAAATACTGATATCAATTCGGCTTCTATAGGAATCGAATTAGACAATAACGGTAGCGAAGCTTTTTCCGAAGCCCAAATAAGCAGTTTAATGGCTTTATTGAGTAAACTAAAAAAAGATTATAATATTCCTGCTCAAAACATCATTGGACATTCCGATATTGCTCCTACTCGAAAAAAAGATCCTAGCGCATTATTCCCTTGGAAAACTTTAGCCGAAAATGGATTCGGAATTTGGAAAGACGATGTACTTCCTCTGGCACCTTTCGATTTTAATGCTGAATTAGCACTACAAATTATTGGTTACAATACTAAGAATTTAAGTGCTGCCATTACTGCCTTTAAATTGCATTATATGCCAGAAGAAGCAAATGCTGTTCTAGACCAAAATACAATAAACACTATCTATTCTATATACCTAAAACAAGAATAAAAAGCAGTTTTAAAAATCAGAAAGGTTCTTTGAAAACAATCAAAGAACCTTTTTTTATACCCTAAATCCAAATACTACAAAGCTAAAGTCAATGAAACTATTAGTTATAGCAGTTTGACCAAATGACACAAAATTCAGTTAACTTAATAACATCTGGCTAAAACCAAACGCTGTTGAATCATCCATTAAATCAACAAACAGGGATAACTTTAGAACAAAGGCTGACAAATAAAAAACACTAGTATGCCTATTAAAACCATAGGCACGCCTACCAAAACTATAGGCGAGCCTTGCTAAAACTATGGCGCGGTTAACTAATTCAAAAGCGTTACCTACTTAAACGGTAGGCGTGCCTATCAAAATTAAAGGCACGCCTAGCTTTTTAATAGGCGTAGCTAACAAAACGATAGGCAGTCCATAAAAAATCAAAGGAACTCCTGGCTAAAAAATAGGCGTTACCTACAAAATATTGAGGCAAGCCCTACTATTAGCATGGCGGACTATTTCATAAAAAAGCCTAACTATGGTTTTAGATAGTCTGCTTTAAATTCAATAACAATTAAACAAAGCTGTAGTTGAGTTCAGTATTAGTAATACCACAAAAAAAAACTGCCAAGACACCTGAGAGGCACCTTGGCAGTAAAAAAAATTATATTTTATTCTAAATTTGAAATTTAGATATTCTTAGAATCCGTAAACTAAAGCAATAGACGCTTGAGAAAAAGATTTAGTTGGAGTTAAATCAGAATCAAGAAACAAATCATCTTTACCAGAATCCAATCTGAATTCAGGAATAACAGTCAAACCACCAGCTTTTAAGTTAGCTGATAATGTGAAAGCTGTTACAGAAGTATCTCCTGAACCTTCTTTGAATTTAAAGTATTCTCCACGTAATCCTAAACCAAAGTTATCAGTTATGTTCAAACCTAATTTGAATTTTTCAGATAATTGGAAAGTAGCTGTTAAGTCTACAATAGTACCACTTTCTGAACCATCCATAAAGTTTAAGTAAGCACTAATACCTTCAGTTGGAGTTAAAGACAATTGAGCTCCTATAGCATTTAACCCTTTCATTGGATCAGCTGAATAAAAATTCCAAGAACTATTGAAACCTCCTACCATCAATCCTACTTTATCAGAGAATGCATAATTAGCTTTCACCCCTGCATTTTGGAATGGTCCATTAGTAAACAAATAAGAAGTAGAATAATGGAAGTTTGCCACTGGCGAAATTACCTCATACCCAATAAAAGTCCCCATATACCCAGCAGTGAAGCTTAATTTATCTGTAGCTGCATAAGTAACATACAAATTTTGAATATTAAATGATTCACCTGATGTTGATATCCCTGGAAGAACATCCCCGTTAGCATCAAACACTACTCCTGGCGTATTTACAATAGATTGATATTGTCCTCTTGGCCCAAAAGAAACCTCAGCCACGAAAGACGTTTTACCTGTTGTTTTTTTCAAAGCAATATCAATCATACCTAAAGAAACTGAATTCTGATCTGTTCCAAAACTGGTAACAGGTCCTC
>NCET01000302.1 GCA_002280815.1 Flavobacteriales bacterium 32-34-25
TTCAATTTTGTATTTTGATTATGAACCAAATCAATAATTAAATTTTTAATTCGTTCAACTGTTCTACTTGTTTTATTGTCTAATAATTCAAAACCAAGTAATTGCAAACTTTTTTCTAATTTTTGTTTTTGATTTTCAATATTTTCTTCAAAAATTTCTACTTTTCCCAAATCAACAGTAATAATAGTAAGTCCAAGTTTTTCTAACTCGGATTTTACTACCATTTTACAACGATTACAAACCATATTTTTTATGTACAATTCCATTGATCTTCTTTTTGTTTTTTTACATCTTCATTCCCTCCATTGGGTCGGCTCCTTTTCTGAAAATATATTCGCTGTTGATGGTGCTATAAAACAAATGGTTCGCGGCAAATCGAACCATTTGTTTGAAAAATTAATTTTTCGATTTTTCATCATTCATCTTTTTCTCCAACAATAAGCAATGGGCGGCACAGGCGTGGAGTTTGTAATTTTTATGCACGGTACCCATATTGTGACCTTGTGGATCTAGGATTTCGCACTTTTCCCCTTCTGTTTTTCCAATATTAACCACGTTTTCGCCTTTTATGTTGTAATACGAACCATTCTTTTTAGCCATTCCCATCTTTTTTCCATTGGAATCAATAACATTACCGTTTCCATCAATAAAATAGACAGTTTTACCTTTGTTATCTTTCACGATATTGTCTTTGGTAATAAATCCTAATTTATTCCAACCGTGATCGTGAATTTCACCCTTTTTATTGATGTAAATTTTTTCAGTAGGGTTGGAGTCCGATTTAGTTTGTGCATTGGCACTTAACGAGATAATCATTAAAAACATTGTTAGTAATGAAACTGTTTTTGTCGAAATTAATCTTTGAATTTTCATAATAAATTGTATTTAATTATTCTTCAGTTCCGCTGTTGCTCGGTCTTCAGTTTCGCTGTTGCTCGATTTTTATTTTCTAAATTTTAAAGCATTTATAGTCACAGAAACCAGATCAGAATTCTTTATTAAATTTACGATATTTTCGTCGTTTATTCTTTACAAATATCACATTTTCATTCCCTCCATCGGGTCACTGCCTTTACGGAATTTATATTCACTGTTAATAGCATAGGCGCCTGTAATTACCACTTTTTTTGTACTATCTATTTCAGATTTGATTTCTATCATCCCATTGGTTTCTATTCCAGTTTCGACCATTAGGTTTTCAAATACTCCCGGTCTTTTTTCAACCCAAATATAGGAAGCGTTTTCCTCCCTGATAACTGCATCGACAGGAATATACAATCCTTTTAGATTAGATTGTGTTAATTTTGCCATAGCCTGCATCCCGGGTTTTAGTTGCAAATTTGGATTTGATATTTCCAATCGAATTAAAAGTAGACGAGTATCTGGATTTATTTCCGGATTGATAAAAGAAACTTGCGCATTTATGGTTTTATCAGGAAAATCGGAGTTTACGTTTACCTGTGTTTCTAACCAAAGACTGTTTAAATCCGCCAATTTAATGATGGGGGAACCTTCCATTGCATAACTGCCTTCTGTGGTACTTATTTCCGATATTGTTCCACTGGCAGTGCTATAAAAAATGGTATAAGGAGAAACTTCCTTACTGGTTTTTATACTTTCAATCTGGGCATTGGTTAAACCAAAGAACAACAGTTTTTGTTTTGCTACATTGAGCATATTTCGGGCATTTTTTCCAAAATCCCCTGGCATTGCGAGTTGTTTGTATGCCGTGAAATAATCCTGTTTGGCAATGGCAATATCTTCGCTATACAATTGATATACGGCTTGGTTTTTAGCCACATAATCGCCAACGGTTTTGAAATATAACTTTTCAATTCGTCCCATTGCTCTTGCAGAAATGGTTTTTATTTTTTCTTGATTAATGGACAAGACTCCTGTATAATTTTGCTCTAAACTGCTTTGAGTTTCTGAAATAGTTTGTGTAGTGATATTTCCCAGTTGTATTTGCTGTTTACTCAAACTTATTTCGTTTGCCTCTGTATCATCTTGTTTTATTGGTGTTAACTCCATATGGCAAATGGGGCATTTTCCGGGTTTGTCTTCCTTAACTTGAGGATCCATAGAGCAAGTGTAAAATGTTGTTGCTGCACTCTTATTGTGTTTGCTATGGTCTTCTTTTTCTTTAGTATTACAAGCCACCATTACCATAAATAGTATTGATAGTACACTTATTTTTTTTATTGTCTTCATCATTATTCGGTTTTAATAAAGCTTTCGCGGTGTCTTTTACTGAAATACCCTCCATAATTTGGATAAAATCATCTATTTCAATTCCTGTCTTTATAGTGGATGCCTTAAAGCCATTGTCCATTTTCAAGAAAACTATTTTCTTGTTTCCAATGCTTACCATTGATTGTTTTTGAATCCAAATTCCATTTACTGGATTTGTTTTCACACCGCCTTGCAATCGCAAACCAACTGGTAATTTCAATTTATTGTTATTTAAATAAACTCGAATTCTGTTGGTTTTATCAGCTGCATTTAATTGTGTTTCGACAAAATTTATTTTGGCATCTATGAATTCGTTTTTGTCAAGTTCGGAAGTAATTCTGATGGATTGATTGGCTTTTATTAGACTATTATATCCTTGGAAAACATTGAATATTCCCCATACTTTATCCGTATTTAATAGTTTAAAAATGACTTCTCCTTTTTTTATATAATTTCCTTCCTTAACATCCAAAACTTCAGTGTTGCTACTTGCACTTTGCATCACAGGTTTAGTTGTATTATCCATTGTTTCGGTTCCGTCAATAATTCCGGAAGCAGGACTATAAATTGTTATTAGCGGGTTTACTTTTTTGGAATTAGACAGCGCATTTATTTGATTTTGAGTCATTCCATAAAGCAACAATTTTTGTCTGGATGCATCAATAATCGAAGGATTTTCAACATCATTAGCCATATAAATGAAGTTTTGTTGCTCCGTCAGTAATTCTGGGCTGTACAAATCAAACAGTTTTTGTCCTTTATTTACTTTTTGATATTTATAATTGACATACATTCGCTCTATTCTTCCGCTCATTCGAGCTGCAATGTTTACGGATGAATTTGGGTCATACCCCACAATACCTGGTAAATTTATTTTACCGCTTAAGGTGGTGTCTATTGCCGTTGTGGTTTGATAATTTCCTACTATAAAATTGTCGGTAGGTTTTATAACATTGTCAAGGGAATTATCTTCAACGGCATTGTTTTCTGTTACTTTTTTTACCAAATTCATTCCGCAAATGGGACAATTTCCGGGTTTGTCTCTAATGATTTCCGGGTGCATCGAACAAGTGTAAACCTCGTTTTGATGTTCCATTTCTGAATGATTGTCTGATTTTATAGCAAATAAATAGATTGCAATTCCAATAATGGAAATTACGATAAAAGCTAAACCATATTTTATATACTTGTTCATAATTATTTGGTTTCTAATTGTTTTTCAATTTCTACTTGTGTGGCTAAAATGTTTTGTAATTTATCTAGCGCATCAATTTGAGCCATATTCAAAGCTTCCCAAGCATCGAGAGTGATGAACAAATCGCCGGTGTTATTTTGCCACGCTAAAATTGCCGTATCATAGTTTCGCTTTAAAGCTGGAATAATACTTTTTTGGGCGATATCGTACTGCTTTTTAATATTGATCAGTTCAGTATTCATTCCTGAAAGCATTCCGGTGGCTTCATTCAAAATCATTTGTTTTTGCCAGTTCAAGCTTTCATTTTTAATTTTAAAACTATTGATATTGGCTTTATTCATTTTGGTTGACCAAGGCATAGGAATAGTAACCATTCCCAACAAGGAGAACTGTTGTGGTTGTGTTCCAAAAGCAAACATATGGTCGTATTTTATACCAAACTCGGGTAATAGTTTTGTTTTTTCGGCTGCAATTTTGAGCTGATTTATTTCCATCGTTTTTTCGATGGCTTTCACATCGCTTCGGTTTTTCGAAAGAGAAGTGGTATCTGATATTACCGAATTGAAATCTTTTATTTCGTAGGTTTCCTCAATTTCAAATGCGGTGTTTTTATCTCTTGCCATCAGGGTGTTTAGTATGATTTTCTTTTGAGCAATACTGTTTTTCAACATAACAATTTCACTTTGCAAGGCATTGTATTGTGATTTTGCTTTGTAATAAGTAGGTAATTTGTCCATATTAAACTGATAGCGAATTTCCATACTTTTAATCATATAGTCTAAAAGCAACAAATTATCTTCTGCAATTTTAACCTTTTTACCCAACACCAATCCTTGATAATAATTGGTTTTTGCCAAAGCTTTCAGTTGATTAATTGTATAGTTTTTATTTTCCTTTTCGACCGATGACATCGCACTCATTAGATTAAAATCTGCTTTTAACTTGGAAGCATTCGGTATCATTTGGGTTACACCCAACATATAACTCCCCATTCCTGGTTCCATTTCATTGGCTTTCCACATTTTTGTATTGTAGGGAGTCATAAAAAAGCCAGTTTCTACTTGTGGTGCCATCCAGCTTCTGGCACCTTTTGCCGCTGCATCCATACTTTGAATATCGGCATCGTACATTTTTAGTTGAGGATTGTTTGTCTTGATTGTACTCAATACATTATCCAAAGAAAGTGTTTGGGCTGCCAAATTAGTGGCGCTTAAAATCAAACAACTTATGGCTATATAAAATTTATTCTTTAACATCTATAAGTTCTATTTTACCTTTTGTTCTTAATTCTCGAAGTTTAACCATCTCAAAAACAATCGGTGTTACTAATAATACATAAATCGTGGAAGTAATGGTGCCTCCAATTAGTGGAACAGTAATGGGAAGCATTATATCAGACCCTGTTCCAGTTGCCCAAAGAATAGGGATTAACCCAAATAATGAAACCGAAACAGTCATTAATTTTGGTCTCAACCTTTTGGCAGAACCATCAATAATATATTGTTTCAATATTTCTTCAGTTATGGTTTCCTTACTGTTTCCGTACTTTTCCACCATTTTATTCATTGCTTCATTTAAATAGATGGTCATTAACATCGCCGTTTCGATTGCCATTCCAAACAGGGCAATAAATCCAACGGCAACAGCAACCGATAAATTAATTCCATAAAAATAAACCATAAAAATGCCGCCAATTAAAGCAAAGGGTACTGTAATCATCGTGATTAATGCCTCTTTCATCGAATGATACGTAAAATATAAAACAAGAAATATAATGACCACAACAATAGGCAGTATTAAACTTAATGTTTTGTTGGCTCTAATTTGATTTTCCCATTGTCCGCTCCATTCCACATAATATCCTTTTGGCATCTTGGTCATCATTGCATTGAGTTTCTCCTGTGCCTCTTTTACAGTACTTCCTAAATCACGTTCCCGAACGTTGAACAACACTGTGCCACGGAGCATTGCATTTTCGCTATTTATCATTGGAGGGCCATCACTTATTTTTACATTAGCTACAGTTTCTAATGGTATTGGACCAAAATCCATTGTTTGCACTTGCAGTTTTTTTAAGGCCTCAAGACTATTTCTATATTCTTGTGCATATCGTGCATTTACAGAAAAACGCTGTCTTCCTTCGATAGTCGTGGTTAGTTTCATACCTCCAATTGAAGCTTCAACCACATTATTAATATCGTCTATGGTCAATCCATATCTACCAATAACGTCTCTTTTTGCTTCAATATCAATATATTTTCCGCCTGTTATGGGTTCCGCATACAAATCTTTAACTCCAGAAGTTCCTTCCAATGATTTTTTAATTTTTTGAGCCAAAACATTGATGGTATCTAAACTTGCTCCGTAGATTTTTATACCCACATCGGTTCTGATTCCTGTTGAGAGCATATTGATACGGTTGATGATAGGTTGCGTAAAACCATTGGTCACACCAGGTATTTGCAGTTTGTTGTTTATTTCCGTGATAATGTCATTCTTGGTTTTGTCTTCTCGCCATTCTGCCTGAGGTTTTAGCAAAATAATAGTTTCAACCATACTTATTGGACTGTTATCCGTTGCCGTATTTGCCCTGCCTGCTTTTCCCAACACGTGAGCCACTTCGGGAATTGATTTTATCAATTTGTCCTGAACCTGAAGAATTCTCTTTACTTCGGAGTTGGATACATCGGGTAAGGTTACCGGCATAAACAGTACTGATCCTTCATCTAAAGGGGGCATAAATTCTGAACCTAAGCGAGTAAACATTAATACACCAATCAGCAAGGCAATGATGTTGATGCCCAATACCGTTTTTCTCCATTTTAAACAAAAAATTAAAATGGGGGTGTAAATGCTTTCCAATTTTTTGTTAATTGGGTTCTTGTCTTCTGGGCGAAGTTTTCCTTTTAGTAAAAAACTAATTAGCACAGGTGTAAGTGTAATGGCTAAAAAAGCATCAACTATCAGTATAAACGATTTTGTCCAAGCTAGTGGCCCAAATAACTTGCCTTCCATCCCCGTGAGAAGAAATACAGGCAAAAAGGATGCAATTACAATTAATGTTGAGAAGAAAACACCTGGGCCTACTAATTTGGAAGAGCTTTCTATAAGCTTCAACTTATCTTCAGGAGATAGTGGATCGTTTTCTTTTTTGAATATATTTTTAA
>NCET01000303.1 GCA_002280815.1 Flavobacteriales bacterium 32-34-25
GGTTTTACTTTCTATTACTTTCGAATATTATTTATTTTTTTCGAAAAACAGCTAATTCGTTTGTATTTGTAATTTTAAGTCTTAATTTTACAAGAAGACAAAAAATAAATAAGTAACTGAATAACAGAAATGGAAAGAATTTTTGCAGAATATTATATCGAAACCCCTTATGCCGTAGAACAAGCCGCAGCGGTATTGGCAGGCGAACAATCTTCGGGAACTTTTGTATCCGTTCCAGGCGAAACTGCCGAACTAAAAGAGCGTTTTGCAGCACGGGTAGAAAACATTGAAATATTAGATTCGGCTGATCAGCCTTCAATTCCGGGAAATGCTATTCCGGGTAAAAAATACCAAAGAGCTAAGGTTAAGGTAAGTTGGTCAATTGAGAATTTTGGTTATAATTTGCCTGTACTTATCAGCACTTTACAAGGAAATCTATACGAAATCAGTCAGTTTACAGGCTTGAAATTAATGGATTTTGATGTTCCTGATTCTTTTAAAAATAAATACAGAGGACCGCAATTTGGTATCAAAGGTTCAAAAGCATCTTGCGGTGTTACTGACCGACCGATGATTGGAACCATTATCAAACCAAGTGTAGGTATGAGTCCGGAAGAAACGGCAGCGTTAGTGCAAACTTTAATCCATGCAGGTATCGATTTTATCAAGGATGATGAACTGATGGGATCTACAGCAAACTCTCTTTTTGACGATCGTGTAAACGTTATCATGAAAGTAATTAACGATCATGCTCAAAAAACTGGTAAAAAAGTAATGTATGCGTTCAATATCAGTGACGAAATTGACGAAATGCAACGAAAATACGACCTGATCAAAAAACACGAAGGAACTTGTGCGATGATTAGCATCAATAGCGTGGGATTGAGTGCGACGAAGAAAATTTGTGACCAAGGAGATTTGGTTATCCACGGACACAGAAATGGCTGGGGAATGTTGAACCGTCATCCGTTATTAGGAATTGAATTTCCGGCTTATCAAAAAATATGGCGTATGGCAGGTGTTGACCAAATGCACGTGAACGGAATTCAGAATAAATTCTGGGAATCGGACGATTCAGTCGTAAAATCGATACAATCTTGTTTAAAACCATTTGTTTGCGGAAACAATCCTTTGCCGGTAGTTTCTTCAGGACAATGGGGCGGACAAGCTCCGGAAACCTACCGCAGAACCCAAACCACCGATTTATTGTACATGGCTGGCGGCGGAATACTGGCGCATCCTATGGGACCAACAGCCGGTGTAAACGCCTTGCAACAAGCCTGGAAAGCAGCAGTTGATGGTTTATCTGTTGAAGAAGCGGCTTTGCAATATCCTGAATTTGCAGCATCAGTAAAAAAATTTTCAAAATAATAAATCGTAGAAAAAACAGCCACAAATTACACTAATTGACACAAATTTGGATGTCATGCTATTCCACTAATCTCCAATGCCAAAGGCAGATAAAAATTGGTGTAATATATTTTAGAATCATTAGTGTTTGTGCTAATTAGTGTAATTCGTGGCAAAAAAATAAATTTTACATATATGAACAAAGAACATCCTTTATTATTGGCATACTATGGAGATGATTTCACAGGCTCCACGGATGCTTTGGAATTCCTGACTTTAGCCGGTATAAAAACCGTTCTTAACCGTTCTTTTTCTTCGTCATCCCCTACACAAAGATTTAGAACTTTTTCCCGGTGTTCAGGCTATTGGTTTAGCTGGAAAAAGCCGTTCGATGTCGCCGTTAGAAATGGAAGGCGAATTGTATCCTGCTTTTGAAACACTAAGAGACTTTAATCCGGAACAAGTACATTACAAGGTTTGCTCGACTTTTGACTCTGCTCCACATGTTGGAAACATTGGTAAAGCCATCGAAATAGGAAGCGAAGTTTTTAATCAAAAAACAACTTTCATTTCTCCGGCTGCACCGCATTTAGGCAGGTATTGTGCATTTGGAAATTTATTTGCCCGAATGGGAACTACTGGAAATGGCGAAATTCATCGCATTGACAGACATCCGTCGATGAGCAAGCATCCTGTTACTCCTGCTGATGAAGCCGATCTGAGATTGCATTTGGCAAAGCAAACTACAAAAACCATAGATCTTATTAACCTCAACACTATTGAGACGGGGACAGCAGCGGTTTTAGAGGAAATTAAAACGAAAGAAGAAAAAGAAATTCTGTTTTTTGATGGAATCAATCAGGGGCATTTAAAAACCATTGGAGCAATTTTTCATCAGTTTGGGAAAGAAAAAACACTTTTCACTGTTGGTTCTTCGGGTATCGAAATGGCATTGGGATTGGCTTGGAACAAAGAAAAAATCATTAACAACAAGTTCGAATTTAAACATCCCGGTGAGGCAGCTCCCCTACTTGTTATTTCCGGAAGTTGTTCGCCTATAACTGCAAGCCAAATAGAATATGCCTTGACAAACGGTTTTGAAGGGATTGCTTTAGAAAGTAAGGTAATGCATCACGACCATCAGGAACAAAGCATTGCCGATATTGCGGCAGCGATTATTGGTAAACTGAAAGAAGGACGAAATACGGTTTTACACACCAGTATTGGAACTAATGATCCGAGAATTGCTGAAACCGAAGATTACTTAAAACAAAGTGGACTTAACGAAAAAGAAATCCAAAAACAGAGCAGTAAAATCTACGGTCGTGTTTTGGGTCAAATTATCAAAGAAGTTTTACAATCTGTAAAAATACAAAGGATATTATTTGCTGGAGGTGATACTTCGAGTTATGCCGCATCCGAATTGGGAATTTTCGCTTTAGAAATGTTAGCGCCATTAGCTCCCGGAGCACCGCTTTGCAAAGCCATATCGGAAGATGAACTCGTAAACGGATTAGAATTAAATTTTAAAGGAGGCCAGATTGGCGCTTCGGATTATTTTATAAAAGTATTAAAAGGAGAAAAATTAATATAAGCAGTGGGGTGAAATTGTTTTTGATTATAAATTTTCGTCAGTTCGAGTGATTTTCGTTAGAAAATCGTATCGAGAACAAGAAAATTTATAATCAAAAACGGTTCTCGATACATTTTTTGCTTCATTACATTACGCAAAAAACACTCGAACTGACGTTTTTGATAATTTCGCCAAACTATATCATTACCCATCAACCACAAAAAACTATAAATATTAAATATGAAAGCAAAAACATTAGGATTCGTCCACACTTCCGCAACATTAGTTCCTTTATTTCAACAATTGAGTTCCGAGCATTTAAGCGGTGTAGAAACCTTTAACATTGTTGATGACAGTTTGATTAAAGATGTAATCAAAAAAGGAAAACTAATGCCTAATACGGCAGCCAGAGTGGTCAATCACGTTAAAGCAGCCGAAGAAGCAGGAGCCGATGTAATTTTAGTAACCTGTTCTTCCATTGGCGTAGCCATAGAAACAGCCGCAACCTTATGTAACGTTCCTGTAATTAGAGTAGATCAGGCGATGGCTGACGAAGCCGTACAAATAAGTGATAAAATTGGCGTAATTGCCACCTTGCCAACCACACTAGAACCCACAAGTGATTTGGTTAGAAGAAGAGCCTTAGCAGCTGGGAAAAATGTGAATATTGTTTCTAAATTATGCGATGGTGCTTTTGAAGCCCTGATGAGTGGCGATGCGGCAAAACATGACGAAATGGTCGCTAAAGCTTTAAAAGAATTGATGCAGGAAGTAGGAGTTATAGTTTTAGCACAAGCTTCCATGGCTCGCGTAGTTGATGGTTTAAGCGAAGCTGAAAAAGTAGTTCCTATTTTAGCCAGCCCTGGAATTGCGATGAAAAAACTAGCCGAAATTTACTTTTAAAAACCACTTCCTATGCGTAAATTTTTTCTTTGGGCTAGTCCTATTTTATTTATTCTCGCTGCTATGGGTTGGTTTTTACAAATAGACAGTATTTGGAAAATTAGTTTAATTACTGCTTTTTCAAGTATGGCTATTGGTATAGGTCATAGCAAACTTTTGAGCGGTTACCAATATACTTTTTGGATTATCACTGCCGTATGTGCAGGATTGATTTATCCGCAAACTTTTTTGCACATTGGTTCGATAGATTTACGCAACAAATGGCTGATTCTCATTATCATTCAGTTGGTAATGTTTGGAATGGGTACTCAAATGAGTATTGAGGATTTTACAGGGATTCGAAAATCAGGAAAAGGAGTTATAATTGGTCTCTTGGGACATTTTACTATTATGCCTATTACCGGTTTTATTTTGGCTAAAACCTTCAATTTCGAACCCGAAATTGCCGCAGGAATTATATTAATTGGCTCATGCAGTAGCGGTTTAGCTTCGAATGTAATGACTTATATCGCCAAAGGAAATTTGGTTTTATCCGTTACAGTAACAGCTATTTCGACCCTGGTAGCTCCTATTATGACTCCTTTTTTAATGAAAATCTTTGCAGGAACTATGGTTGAAGTGCAGTTTTTCAATATGATGATGGAGATTATCAAGATTGTTTTAGTTCCATTAGCCGCCGCTATGATTCATGATATTCTTAAAAACTACGGAGAAACCGCCCGAAAAAGAATTGATGTTTTAACTATTCTTTCGGCTATTTGGTTAGGAATAATATTTTTCTTCAGTTCGAATTTCTCATACGAAAGCGATAGCACTATGGCTCATTTAGTCGAAATAAGCGCTTTTGTTGCAGGAGCTTTCCTTGTTGGAAAAATTTATCATTTAGCGTACAAAGCCTATCCAAAAATTGACAGCCTAATGCCTTATTTTTCGATGTTTGGAATTATTTATTTTACACTGGTTACCACAGCAGCTGGTAGAGATAATTTATTGCAAATCGGATTTTTACTTTTCATAGTAGCCATTCTACATAATGGTGCGGGTTATTTCTTTGGTTATTATCTGAGCCGTGTTTGTGGTTTAGACAAAAATAGCAGTCGTACGATTGCTTTTGAAGTGGGTTTACAAAACGGAGGAATGGCATCTGGCTTGGCAGGTTCGATGGGCAAATTAGCTACTATCGGTTTGGCATCGGCAGTTTTTAGCCCCTGGATGAATGTTTCTGGTTCTTTATTAGCTAATTATTGGAGAAAAAAAGCTGAAATAGAAGAAAAAGAAGAAGCTAGTTTGTCTAGTTCATAATCATTTATCATTATTACTTCACACAAAAAAATCATCTGGTATTAGTTCAAAATATCAGATGATTTTTTTGCCTATCCTCCATCAATTATCACATTAGTTTTCTACTTAATAAATCAAACTTATTGAAAAACAATTTTCATATTACTCAACTCATTTCCATAAAACAAATATTCTCAATTATTATTAATTAATTAAATGTATTT
>NCET01000588.1 GCA_002280815.1 Flavobacteriales bacterium 32-34-25
TTTTTTTCCGCTTACTTTGTATTCTTTTTCAGTAGGTACAATTTTAGTTGGCTCAGCCAATGTATTGTATTCTTCTAAATTTTGACTGGTTAAAAGAATCATCTTCCCTTTAGACTCAACACCTTTTCCAGATAAATTAAGATCAAGATCTTGCGCTTTAGCTGAAGTATTAACCAGTTTTAAAATCAACTCTTTTTTATCAATGTCTTTTGCTGCAGTTGCATACAATTCATTTTGTCCTGTTAAAGGTTTTCCGTCCTTTGTAATGGCAACTACATCAGTACCTCTATTGTTAGAATACATTTTTTGTACATAATAATTAGCTGTTCCATAAGAATTTAAATTATCAAACCAAATCATATCCGGAGCCCATTGAAAAGCATCCACGTGAGCCATCAAAGGTGCATAAGAAGTCAAATGAACCACATCCGCATTGCGCTCCAAACCTGTCATAAATGCCGATTCAGAAAGTGCCGACAACCAGTTATTCTCTTTAAATCCGTCTTCTACTCCTTTAGGATGTGCTGCATATTCTCCAGCATTCCCATCCGTAATCAAACATTGCTCCATCCGGCGAAGGTCCTGAACCTGATACAATCGTCATTGTTGGATATTTCTCTTTTATTGCTTTTGCAAAAACCTTATATCTTTCAATATATTGTGGTCCCCATTGCTCGTTTCCAACACCAATAAACTTAAGATTAAATGGTTTTGGATGTCCCATATCGGCTCTTAATTTTCCCCATTTAGTGGTCACACTACCATTTGCAAATTCGATTAAATCCAATGCATCCTGAACATAAGGATCTAATTCTTCCATTGGAACCAATTCTCCTGTATTGTACTGACACGCAATTCCACAGCTTAAAATCGGCAACGGCTCTGCTCCTACATCTTCTGAAAGTTGGAAATATTCGAAAAATCCTAAACCAAAAGACTGAAAATAATCTGGAGCTTGTTTGTTCTTAAACTCCACATTCCATCGGTTAATCATCGTCTCTCTGTTTTCAACAGCACCAACCGTTTTTTTCCATTGGTATCTGTTTTCCAAAGTTCTTCCTTCAACGATACATCCACCAGGAAAACGTATAAATCCGGGTTTTAAATCATATAACCACTGAACAATATCTTTACGCAAACCATTTTTCCTATTATTCCAGGTTTCTTGCGGAAATAACGAAATCATATCTAAATCGATAGTTCCTGTTCCTTCAAAAGTAATTTTCAATTGTGCTTTTGCTTCAGTTGCAGTC
>NCET01000304.1 GCA_002280815.1 Flavobacteriales bacterium 32-34-25
ATTAAATCAGGTAGTTTCGGTTTTACATCCCACACCCGCAGTTTGTGGTTTGCCTAAACAAAACGCAAAAGAATTTATTTTGGATAATGAAGTTTATGATAGAGAGTATTACACTGGTTTTCTGGGCGAATTGAATAAGAAAGATTTTGCCGAGAAAAAACAAAAATCCGATTTGTATGTTAATCTACGTTGCATGCAAATAAAAGAAAAACAAGCGCATTTGTACATGGGATGCGGTATTACGAAAGAAAGTGTTCCTGAAAAAGAATGGAACGAAAGTGTGAATAAATCGATGACGATGAAAAGCGTTTTGTAAAGTTAGAAGTAGGGAAGTTGGAAGTTAGAGGTTAGAAGTTAGAAGTTGAGTGAGCAGAAGGTAGAAGGCAGAAGGCAGAATTTAGGAAGTAGTTTGAAGTGTCAGATTTTAGAATAGAAACTCTGTGAACTTAGCGTGTCATCCTGAGCTTGTCGAAGGACTTTTCTCTTTGCGGTAAAAAATGAAATTTACAATATAACAATGAAACTAGATATATTAGCGTTTGGAGCACATCCCGATGATGTGGAATTAGGTTGTGCAGGAACTATTTTAAAAGAGATTTCCTTAGGGAAAAAAGTAGGTATTGTAGATTTAACCCGAGGCGAATTAGGAACTCGTGGTTCGGCAGCAATTAGAGATCAGGAAGCTAATGCTGCTGCCAAAATATTAGGGGTTTCGGCAAGAGAAAATTTAGAGATGAGAGACGGTTTTTTTGTCAATGATGAAAAACACCAACTAGAAATCATTAAAATGATTCGCAAATACCAACCTGAAATTGTTTTATGCAATGCCATAGACGACCGTCATATTGATCATGCAAAAGGAAGTAAATTAGTCTCAGATGCTTGCTTTTTATCAGGTTTGATGAAAATAGAAACGGAGTTGGAAGGGGAGCAGCAAAAAGCCTGGCGACCTAAATTAGTGTATCATTATATTCAGTGGAAAAACATCGAACCTGATTTTGTAGTAGACATTACAGGATTCACCGATAAGAAAATTGAAGCTATTTTAGCGTATCGTTCCCAGTTTTATGATCCGAATTCGACAGAACCAGAATCGCCAATAACCTCTAAAAACTTCTTTGAAAGCTTAAATTATCGTTCCAGAGACTTAGGTAGGCTGGTTGGTGTAGATTATGCCGAAGGTTTTACAGTTGAAAGGTGTTTGGCTGTCAATAGCTTAGCCGATTTGCTGTAATTTTATTGATTTTTTTTGAAAAAATAGTTTGCAGAAGTCAATAAACGTTGTATATTTGCAACCGCAAAGCAAATGGTGGTTGTAGCTCAGCTGGTTAGAGCATCGGTTTGTGGTGCCGAGGGTCGCCGGTTCGAACCCGGTCATCCACCCAAAATTCTAAAAGCCTCTTCGAAAGAAGAGGTTTTTTTTGTGCGTTTAATTTTGAGGGGATTTATTATTGGTGTAAATTTACACCAATATAAACTATTGAATTATGACACGTCAAAGTATCACTTTAGCTAATCAGAATGATGAGTGGCTAAAACAGCAAATTGCCAAAGAAGAATTTACCAGTAAAAGTGAAGCTGTGAATTATTTGATAAAGCAAGCAAGAGAAAGGGAAGCCTATGATGATTACGTTAGTATGAAATTAGAAAGAGGTGAGAAAAGTGGGTTTAGTACCAAAACAAAAGAAGAGCTTTTAGCTGAAATAAAGAGTAGATTAAATGTATAAGTACAAACTCTCAATAGAAGCAGAAGAAGATATTATTCGGATTTTTGAATATGGATTTCACCGATTTGGAATAGGCCAGGCTAACAGTTATTATGACATGCTTTTTGAGTATTTTGATACAATTGCATCCGATCCTTTTATGTTTCCAGAAACAATCAAAAATAATAAGAAATACCGATTTTGTGTTTGTGGAGTAGATACTATTTACTACTCAATAAAAAATGATGAGGTTGAAATTATTACCATCATTGGGAGACAAAATTTTTAGATTAAATCCCATTTCAAACATTAGTTTAAAATGGGATTTTTTAGTATTGTGAAATTTTCTATTTAAAAAGCTTTTCCCAAGGATTGTCGCTTCTAAAAGGAACAGCAGGAAGTCCTTCTTTATTGATAAAGTTAGATTGGGCTGTTTCATTCCAGCCAAAACGCACTGAATAGGGATGCTGGACTTGGGGAGCAGAAACAATTACTTTATTGCCGTGTATTTCGGCTTTTGCGGCTACAAATTTACCATCAGCTCCTGCAATAGAAAACCAACTTAGCGGTTTTCCATTACGATTGCTTAAACCGCTTCCTGTGTTTGAAAAAGTCACTTCTATGGTATTGTTTACAATTTTCATTTTTTCATAAGTAGGTCCTGACCAAACTACATTAGTTTGTCCGTAAGTTTTATTTGCAGCAAGCAAACTCAAACGACGGCCTACTTCCCATTTGTATCCCGGATGTAAATCGACGATGCTATCTACTAAATCAGTAATGGCAATTGTATTGGTGTTTTTTAAATGCAGTGCCAGCTTTTGTGCTTCCCAAAATTCAGGAAGTTGTTCGGCTGTGAGCGGTCTGTCTTTAGAAGCCGAATAGTTGTAAGGCGCTATTTGGACAAAATAGAAAGGCATTTTTTTATCTTTCCATTCGTTACGCCAGCTTTCTATTAAGGTTTTTAATTTATAAGCATAACGAATATTTTCATTCAGAAAACAATTGGATTCTCCCTGATAACAAAGCATTCCTTTTAATGCAAAGGGAATTAGTGGTTGAATCATAGTATCATAAAATTTTCCAGAATCGCCATCGTCATTGCTTAGTTTGTCTAGAATTTTACCGTTTTTGAGTTTAGGTTCAAATTCTAATTTAGAACTCTGAATCCAAGGCTCAATGCGGCTGCCAGGAACTGCTGCCGAAATCATTCCAATAGGCACGTTTAATTTGGCATACAAATCTTTTGCAAAATAATAACCCACTGCCGAAAAATCGACTAGAGATCTTCCCATTGCAACATCCCAACCCAGATGTTCTGGACTAGGATCCATGTATTTTCGACGGTCTAGAAAAATACGGATATTGGTATTATTAGCGGTGTTTAAATCGTCTTCGGGAGGCTTGTTGCCTTTTACCGCTGTTTGGAATTTACTGTATTTACGCATTGCATATTCCATATTGGATTGTCCTGAACAAAGCCAAACTTCGCCTACCAAAATGTTTTTTAATATAATCGTGGTTTTTCCTGTGATGGTCATTTCACGTGGTGCAAACGAAGCTTTCATCGGGTTAAGCTTTATGGACCAATTTCCTGATTTATCGGTAACTGTAGTTTTGGTTTGGTTTGCAAAAGTGACTGTTATTTTTTCGCCAGCAGTAGCAGTTCCCCATACAGGTACTTTCTTTTGTTGTTGTAATACCATATTATGTCCTAGGATTTTAGGAAGTACAATTTGGCTAAAAAGAGGAGAAGTGGATAATAATAAAAGACCTAATGTTAGAGCTATTTGTTTTTTGAAAGACATATTTATTTTTTTAAAAACAAACGGGGTGGCTAAAAAAGCACCCCGTGAATTAAGATTGTCAATATTTTAGTTTTACTAAAGCTACTGTGTTATTTGTTCCAAATTTCCCAAGCTTTTTCGGCTTGAAAAATAAGCATATCCAAACCATTTTTTGTTTGAGCACCTCTTTCTTTGGCGTTTTTTAGAAATTGGGTTTCTGCAGGGTTGTATATCAAATCGTAAGCAATGTGTTGATTGGGTTTCTGCAGGGTTGTATATCAAATCGTAAGCAATGTGTTGCTCAGTAAACAATTCGTATGGTATATCGGGACAGGCTTCTATATTTGGACTTGTTCCAATAGGTGTTGAATTAATAATGATTTGGTATTCCTTGAAAGTATCAGCATTGATTTGGCTGTAACCAATCGCTTTTTCTGATGCGTTTCTGGAAACAAATTTATATTCGATACCTAATTCTTCCAAAGCAAAAGCAACTCCTTTTGAAGCGCCACCTGTACCCAGAATCAATGCTTTTTTGTGATGTGATTTCAGCAAAGGTTTTAAAGATTTTAAAAAACCGAAATAATCAGTATTGTAGCCTTTTAGTTTGCCTTTTTTGGTAATTTTAATGGTGTTTACAGCACCAATTTTAGTTGCTTTCTTAGATAATTTATCTAAAAATGGAATCACTTCTTCTTTGTATGGAATAGTAACATTTAAGCCTTTTAAATGCTCAGTGTTTTTAATGATTTCAGGAAATACACTGATTTCTTGGATGTCAAAATTCTCGTAAGTGTAACCTTGGTATTTTTCTTTTTCGAATTTAGTTGTAAAATGTCCTTTAGAAAAGGAATAACTGATATT
>NCET01000305.1 GCA_002280815.1 Flavobacteriales bacterium 32-34-25
TCTGTTTTTTATCTATTCGGGATTTGCTATGACCTTTAAAAGAAGAGCAAGCCGCATTAAAAATAAATTCAAAGCCGAGGAAAGCAAATATATTTTATTGGTAGGCTCAGAAAACGGAAGTTCGTTGCGTTTTGCCAATGCTATTTTGAAACAAATCATTGATAATGACGAAAAAGCACATTTGGCACAACTTAACAATTATACGCTTTACCCAAAAGCGGAACATTTACTCATTTTCACTTCCACTTATGGCTTAGGTGATGCGCCTTCTAATGCCAGTAAATTTGTAACTCTTTTAGAAAAAAATTCGCAACAACAAACTATCAATTATTCAGTAATTGGTTTTGGTTCCAATTCTTATCCGGATTTTTGTGGTTATGCCAAAGAAGTTGATGCACTTTTAGAAACAAAAAGCTGGGCAAACCGCATTTTAGATTTACAAACGGTAAACGACAAATCGGCTGAGGAATTTGTCAATTGGGTACAATTATGGAGTGCCAAAACGGGAATTTCGCTTAGCACTACTCCATCGGTTTACAATCATATTCCTAAAGGATTACAACAATTAATGGTTTTAGACAAAACCACCATTTCAGAAACCGACCAAACCTTTTTGTTGACTTTAAGAGCCGGAATACGCAGCAAATTCACATCTGGAGATCTCTTGGCTATTTATCCAGCCAATGACAATCGCGAACGTTTGTATTCTATTGGAAAAAGAAATGGAAATCTTCAATTAGCCGTAAAATTGCATAAGCAGGAGACACTATTAAGTCGCAAATTATCAATAATCACGCATTTCATTTTCCAAAAAAAGCAAGTCAGGTCGCTCTAATTTCAAATGGAACAGGAATTGCTCCTTTTCTTGGAATGATTGCACAAAACAAGAAAAAAATCGATATTCATTTGTATTCTGGCTTTCGCCAAGAAACGGAAATCACGAAGCATTATCAGGATTTTGCTTCAGAAATGATGCAAAAACAATATTTAACACAATTTCATCTGGCGTATTCCCGTGAAGCCAATCATCATTATGTGATGGATTTAATCCAAATTGACACTGATTTCTTTGCCCAATTATTAAAAAATGATGGCGTAATTATGATTTGTGGCGCACTGGCCATGCAATTTGATGTCGAAAAAGTATTGGACGCTATTTGTATTTCTAAAAATAACACAACACTTTCTGAATACAAAGCCAAAGGACAAATCCTGACGGATTGTTATTAATTTTATACCTTTCTTATCAATCATTGAGAATGGCACACAGACCTGTCTGCCGACAGGCAGGTGAAACTGATTTTAACGGATTATCGCAGATTGTGGTTTAAAAAAAAGCTATAAAAAATCCGTTTTTATCTGTCCAATCAGTGTCATCTGTGGCCTATTTTTTTATTTAGTCCGCTTAAGCTGACTGTTATTAATTTTATGTAATATACGAATGAAAACCAAATCCTTATCAATTATAAGCTTCTTTACTTTTTTGCTATTGGGTTTATCTTGTCATTCGCAAGTTTTACGAAAAAGAACGACAATGCTTATGGGCGGTCGTTTTGATATTAATATTGTAGCACAGGATTCTCTTTCAGCTGAACAAAATATTGATATTATCATTGCCGAGATTGACCGCATTGAACACCTCATCTCCGATTGGAAACCTACCTCACAAGTTTCAGAAGTCAATCAAAATGCGGGAATTCGACCTGTAAAAGTAGACCGCGAAGTTTTTGAATTGGCTCAAAGAGCTTTACACTTTTCTAAAATTACCAATGGTGCTTTTGATATTAGTTTTGCTGCAATGGATCGAATTTGGAAATTTGATGGTTCCATGACCGAAATGCCAACTCCCGAAGTAATTAAAAAATCGGTAGAAAAAGTAGGTTATAAAAACATTATTCTGGACAGCATAAATTCGACTATTTTCCTAAAATTAAAGGGAATGAAAATTGGATTTGGAGCACTTGGCGAAGGTTATGCCACCCACAAATGCCAACAAATGATGCTTACCAAAGGAGTCCAGTCCGGAATTATAAATGCTACAGGCGACATGAGCGTTTGGGGAACGCAGCCTAATGGAAAACCTTGGAATATTGGCATCACAAATCCCTTTGATCCAAGCCAAATTTTAGCTACAATTTCACTGAAACAAGGTGCTGTTACTACTTCTGGCTCTTACGAAAAGTTTGTAGTTTTTAACGGAAAACGTTATTCTCATATTATTAATCCAACTACAGGTTATCCAGCAACGGGATTGTGTAGCGTAAGCGTTTTTGGTCCTAATGCTGAAACTGCTAATGGTTTTAGTACCTCGGCTATGGTTTTAGGTAAAAAAGAAGCTGTAAAACTACTAAATCAGTATCCTGATTATTATTTCATCATGATTACCGATTCAGGGAAAATGATAAAATCTAAAAACTTCCCCAAACATTTATTAAAGAAGTATAAATAATCCAAAATCCTCTTCTTTTTGAATAAAAACCAAAACATTTCAAAAGTAATATCCTTACAATTCGGCCAAAATAAAATAGAATAATACTTTCAAAATACTACGTCACTCTTAATAATGTACTTTATCGAGTTATACTACACATCATCGATTAAAGTATAATCCCAGTAGCTATTTATCTAACTTTGAAATAGTTAATAATATAAAAATATTTTCATAATATTTCAATCTGCTCAAAGGAATTAAAAACATAAAACATTCATTTTTAATTCTTTAAATAGAGGTTTACCTACCCCCTAAAACCTCTTATAAGAAAACTGTATAATTCTGTTCTAATAGAATAAAATAATTAAAAGTTGTTTTTTTTGAATTTAAATCGGATTAATCATGAAACAAAAATACTTATTCTTATTATTTATTATATTTAGTTTCCTTTCCGCTTACAGCCAAGTTGATGGTGATTTTCAATCGAAAGCTACTGGCAACTGGGAATCAATTTCTTCATGGGAAATACGGTCTGGTGGATTATGGATTGACGCTACTAGCTATCCTGGACAAACTAATGGAAACTATGCTATTACAATTAATTCTAGCCATACAATTACGGTTTCTACAAATCTGGTTACAACTTCAATGGGAGATTTAACAGTTAATGGAACTTTAAATTTATTAGCGGGATCAAATCCGAAACAAGTTGATTTAAAAACACCTCTTTTATACCTAAGTACTACTGGTATTTTAAATTTTAGCAACCAAAAAACACAATTATATTTACCTACCAATGCAGTAATAAAAGTCGATTCAGGTGGAGCAATTTCTGGAGCTTGTTCGAATAATACCGAAATATACATTGATAACAAACTTATTGCTGTTTGTAATGGAACTGGTAATAGCGATGTATTAACCTTTGGAGAAATTGTAGCGGGTTCAGGAACGCTCAACTCGAATATTACAAGTCCTATTCCTTTTTCTTCAACCCTTTGTAATGGAACAAACATAGCACTAATTGGTGGATACACAGGAACTCCAAGCGGTACAGTAACTTATCTTTGGACAGTAAAAGACCCTACTAATGCCGATGTTGCAATCACCAATAGCACCTCAACTTCAACTTCCTTTACTCCCACAATGGCTGGACTTTACAGCATTTCATTTATTGTTACCGATGGAACTGCTTTTTCAAATACAGAAACAAAAACGGTTACAATACAATCAGTCGTTACCCCAGGAACTATAGGTAATGTACAAATGATTTGTAGTGGGACTGCACCCGATCAACTTATTTCTATAATGGATGGATCTGGCGATGGAACTATTTCTTACGAATGGCAAACCAACGCTAGTGGCAGTTTTCAAACTATTGGAGGAGCAACATTGGCTACCTATAATCCACCTGCACTAACTGCTACAACAAGTTACCAAAGAAGAACGGTGTCAACATTAAATGGTGTAGCTTGTTATTCGGCTTATACTAGTCCTATAACTATTACCGTTGGAGATACTACCAATCCTGTTTTAACCGCTGAAGCCAATCAAAATGCAACTTTAAACGCTAGTTGTTTGGTTACGATTCCAAATTTAGTAGATGGTTCTTCTGCAACCGATAATTGTGCAGGAACAATTATTACCCAAAGTATTGCCGCAGGAACAACGCAAGCAGCTATTCACAACGGAACAATCAATGTAACTGTAACTGCAACTGATGCTGCAGGAAATGTGGATTCTGAAATTGTGGTGATTACTGCAAAAGATTCAACCGCTCCTGTTTTAACCGCCGAAGCCAGTCAAAATGCTACTTTAAGCGGAAGTTGTTTGGTTACAATTCCAAATTTAGTAGATGGTTCTTCTGCTACCGATAATTGTGCAGGAACTATCATTACCCAAAGTATTGCTGCAGGAACAACACAAGCAGCTATTCAC
>NCET01000306.1 GCA_002280815.1 Flavobacteriales bacterium 32-34-25
ATGGGTAAGCCAAAAAAGACTAAAATATTTTGCAACTGAGGAAAAGTCACCTGCCTTTGGTAACAATAAAGCGCACACAATCCCAAACAAATTGGTCCCGAAATATTAAAAGTAATGGCTTTTCTTATTTCCAAATTAATATCCTGATTGCTCATTGTAACTAACACAGCAGGCAATAAAAACAAAAAATACAACCAATACACAATACTACTTTTCGAAAAACCACTCAAGACAAATCCCAATAACATCAACAGCGAAACTACTGTTTTGACATATTCGTTATTCAAATTTCCTCCCGTCATCCTAATGAAAACCTCAGCACCAATCAAATAAGCTGAAACGTATAAAACTTCGTTGTTTCTATTATTTTTGTTGACAACATAAGCAACACCAAAAACAGCAATTAACAATGCGTAAATTTTAGACAAAAAGGGAATGTAAAAAAGAACCAGTGCTAAACCCACATGAAGTAGCGCAAGGTAGATATAATTGATTTCGGATTTATTCATTTGTAATTGTTGTTCTTATCCAATGAATGTACTTTTTTATAATTGAAGTCGCCGAAAAATGAGCAACAACTTTCTGATGCAGTTTATCAGCAAAACTTTCTTGGAGTGATTTATTATCAATTAACTCCACTAATCGATTGTAAAATAAAGCTACATTATTTGACGGCACTAAAAAACCGTTTATACCATCTTCAATAACAGCCGCTATTTGCCCCACATCCGTTGACACCACTGCTTTTTTATGCAAACCGTATTCTAGCAATGCTACTGGCAAACCTTCCGAATTAGACGTTAAAACTCCTATTTGGACTTGCGCTAAAATTGCAGCAACATCCGAAGCAGAATCATATACAAAAACATGATTTTCTAATTCTTTCTTTTTAATATTCAGTTTCAATTCTTGCGAATAAGCATCTTTAAAATCTTTACCCAACAAATGAAAACTCCAATCTGAATGTGATTCTTTTAACTTTAAAGCCACATCCAACAATAAAAAATGATTCTTTTGTGGTCTTAAATTGGCTAAACACAATATTCGTTTTCCTGGCAGTCCATTCAAAAAAGTATGTGCTTGTACTTCATTTTCGATTGTTGCAAAATTAGGTAAATAAATTGCGTTTTTATGATGCAAAATTGCTGTTGACCAAGTTCTCAATTTTTCATTCACAGCAATTATTCCACTGAAAAAAAAGCTTAGCGTTTGTAGCAAATATTTTGGCCTTTCTGCTAAAAAGTCGCTATTTCCATAATGATCGTGCCAAATAATTTTAACCTTTGGCAAAATTAATTTGACCAATACTGCTAAAAAAAAAGACGAACTATGCGCCTGAATAATTTCTACTTGGTTGTTGACAATGTGTTTTCGGAGTTTTAAAACCGCTTTAATATCAAATGTGCTCTTTTTATTTAAGAAAAAATAATCCGCTTTTTTTGCTAGTTGCTTTTTTAATTCTCCTTCTTTACGAGTAGCAACCAGACCCGAGAAAGCAATTGTTTCAGACAGTGCATTGGCATAATTTACTGCCATACGCTCTGCTCCTCCAGCTTCTAAGGAATCTATGAGTTGTAAAATTCTCATGCTTGTACTAGTTTTTGAATTTCGTTTTCAAAGCGCTCTAAAGTATATTTTCTTGACCAGTTGAGAGCTGCTTCGCTTTTTCTTTCAAAATCCTTTTGATTGTTTATCAAAGTATTGATTGTAGCTACATCATTAGTCAAATTCATTTGCAACAAAACCCCTCTATTCCCTTGATCTAACATATCAGGCACACAGGAAACTGTAGTCGCTATTGGCACACAAGCCCAAAACATTCCCTCGGCAATGGCTTTTGGCCAACCTTCACTTTTAGAAGGCAAAATGACAAAATGACTTTCCTGGTAGGCCTTTTTTAGTACTTGCTGATTTTGATTTCCGTGTAAAAAAACATATTCTTTCAAATTATTGTATTCTATATATTTCTCTAAAGAGGTTCTAAGTATTCCTTCGCCATAGATATCCAAAACTATATTTTGATTCGTTTGAAGTATTTGCTCTAATAATTGAATGGCATACATTGGATTTTTTCCTTCCACCAAACTCCCTACAAATAGCAGTCTTATGGTTCCTTCTGGATTTATTATTTTCGGAATGGCTGCTTCTTCTAGCTCTGAATAAGTGGCTGTAAAAAAAGGTTTCAGGTTTTTAGACTGCTTATCCCAATTGCCATAGACTAAGACTTGCATGTTTCGAGTTAAAAAAGAATTATTCAAAATCCGTTTTTGTAACCGATAAGTCCATGGTTGCTTGCTTTTAGGATCCCAATTTCCAGCATACTTGGCTGTTTTGGTTTTAGATGGGAAAAATATTTGCAGTACACAAGCTAGTAATCCCATATTCCCGGGACAACGAAGATGAATGTGATCAGCCTGTTGCATGGCTACAACGATTTGCAGTATAATTTTAGGTAATTTAAAAACGGAAGTAATTGTGTTTCTAAGATTTGTCAAATTAAAGTTAGAAACTCTTCTAAAATCAATATTTTTATGATCGTAAAAACTATCAATTGCTGTTGGTTTCTGGTTTTCTAATGGCGCCACTACAATTAACTCATCAAGTTGTTTTATCCAAATGTTCATTTCACGAACATAAGGAGCATAGGTATAGTATTGCTTTTTTTCTACAAAATGAGGTACATGTGTAACTATTAGAAATTTCATTAACTTAATTTACGTACATTTTTGCTTTTTCTAGTGGTTTACTAGCTTAGCAAATATAACTATAAAATGGTTATGAGTTGTCGGTTGTCAATTATCGGCTGTGGGTTATTTTCTTTCGATTCTATCTAACACTGCAATAACTTCATTTATGTCGAAATTATAATATTCACAATACTCTTTTATTGTTAGTTGATGATGCCTCAACTTGTTTAATGCTTTTTTTATACGTTGAATTTCTTTGCGCGCATAACTATTGCTTTTATTAGTAAGCGCCATAATATCACTTGGATAAATTACAATTCTTATCATAACAAATATCTTTAATTATTTAACCCTTCACTACTTACAAATTTAACAATATATTTGTATTGTTGCTAATTTTTTATAAACTTTTTCTTAGGTATAAATATATCATTATTATAAAGCCAGTCAAATTACTTTATAAATGGTTTTCTACATTCACGATATTTTGGGATTTGAGATACTATTTCACTTCTTGTGAAAATTTAGTAGTAATGATTTTATTTTAAAATTAGGGCTTCGACAAGCTCAGCCTGACAAAACAAATGTCATTTTATATTCCTTTTTTAAATGAAAATTATACCTCGAACTGACAATAAGATATAACATCAGTCTGTTAGATTGTTTTTTAAATTAACCACAGATTAAAAAGATTAGCACAGATTAATCCTTTTAATCAATTTTAAGCAAGCCTATTTTTTTTAGAAGCTAAGGCGAGATAAACTAAAGCGCATCATTTTAAACTTGATTTGTGACCAATAAAAACGACAACTCAAACTGACGAGAGATAATTCTATAATCATTTGTTTTATACTAAAACTAACCCGTTGGGTGTAATTATTAAAAACGTTAGTTCGAGTGTTTTTTGTGTAGTAAAACGGAACAAAAAATGCCTGTCTGCCACAGGCAGGTATCGAAAACCGTTTTTAATGAAATTTTTCTTGTTCTCGATACGATTTTCTATCGAAAATCACTCGAACTGACGAAAAATTATCATCAAAAACTAATTACACCCAA
>NCET01000011.1 GCA_002280815.1 Flavobacteriales bacterium 32-34-25
ACTAAATAAAAAATATACTTTTACAAAACCATAACTTTAAAAAATAACTTTGTGTTTTTTTTGAACACAGAGTGTAAATTTCGAAATATCATCTCGTAAAACTGAGCAAAATAGCTAAAAACTCCATAAATAACGACTATAGAGATAATCTATAGTATATTTTAAAAATTTAAATTCCAGTATTTTAAATAATTTCACTTAAACTTTAAGATTAACAAAATAATTTCAGCCAAATTAAGTAACTAATAGCTCTCACAAAATCGATCTACAACTAAAACAACAGATATTAATTAAAACAAAACCATTTTACCTAAACAAAAACTTTAAACAAAAAACACTTAAACCAGAACTCCTCATACGGCAAAAAAAACCACCAATAACCTCCTAAAAATCTCCTTTGCCCTAAGTGTTTTAGCAAGACAAAACAAGCTTATAAAATACTACCACCCACTCTTTTCTTGTTACAACTTCTCAAAAGTTCAAACTTAAAACAAGCCTTTTTTACATTTTTAAACTATATTTACAAGAAGCAAAATCAGCTTAAAGAAGTTCTTTTTTTAAGACCAAAACGAAGTCGTTTTCAACTCAAAAACAGCTCAATTTCACAGCCCAAAAAGACAATAAAAAGCACCACCTAAAAACCTAAAAAAAGATGAAGTCAGAAAAAGAAAAAATGATCGATAGCGAATACTATTTAGCAGGTGATTCGACCTTGGTAAAAGAGCGAAGAAAAGCCAAAAATTTACTCCACCGATTAAACGTAACCGAATACCGGTTGACTAAAAAAGCAAGAGAAATTTTAAAAGAATTAATCCCTAATGCCGGACCTAATTTATACATTGAACCACCTTTTCATTGTGACTATGGATACAATATTATTTGCGGAGAAAACGTCTACTTCAATGTAAATTGTGTAGTGCTAGATTGCAGCACAGTGACTATTGGTTCCAATGTATTTTTTGCCCCTGCCGTACAACTTTATACCGCCACTCACCCACTTGATGCCGAACTTAGAAAAACACTTGAAAATGCCTTACCGATAACTATTGGAAACGACTGCTGGATAGGTGGCAATTCTGTAATTTGTCCTGGAGTAACTATTGGAAATGGATGTGTAATCGGAGCTGGGTCAGTCGTGACTAAAAACATCCCCGACAATTCTCTTGCGGTAGGCAATCCTGCCAAAGTAATCCGAAAACTAAATCAAGATTAATCTAGCCATTTTAAAAAATGATTCAACTAAAACACATTCATCATATTGCTATTATTTGTTCTGATTATGAAAAATCAAAACAGTTTTACACTGAAATTCTCGGACTGGAAATTGTTCGTGAAGTATATCGCGAAGAACGAAAATCCTACAAACTCGATCTGGCTTTGAACGGAAATTATTGCATCGAATTATTCTCTTTCCCAAATCCTCCCGAAAGACCTTCAACTCCAGAAGCTCAAGGATTACGCCATTTGGCTTTTGCCGTTGAAGACTTAAACCAAACTGTTGCATTCTTAGAATCTAAAAGCATCGACGTTGAACCCATTCGAATAGATGAATTCACACAAAAACGATTCACCTTCATAGCCGATCCCGACCGTCTACCTATTGAATTCTACGAACTTTAATTTTTTAATTTAATTCATTTCTAAACCTGAAAAAACTCAGATTAATAAACTCTCTCATTGTAAAATCTTATCATTAATACAAATTAAAAAACAGATATTAGATGTTTTTCTATAGTTAAAAAAAACTTGTTTTTTGTTGCGAAAACGCAGGTTTTTGTTTTTTTTACATAATTTTGCCATTCAACAAAGATTTCAAGTAATGAAAACTACCGCACAAATTAAAAAAAACTACCAACTTATTAAATTCCAAAAACTAGTAATCGTCTCTCTTTTAATTGGTTTCCTCTCAGCTCTTTTAGGAATTAGTTTAAAAAAAATGACGGAACATTATGAAGAAATATTCTTCCATCAAGCAACTGTAAATCCGTTTTTTTATATTTTATTTCCTGTTTTTGGTCTGTCGGTAATTTATTTTTTACGGGAATATCTTTTCAAAAAGAAAGAAAACAAAGGCATTAAAGAAGTTTTTGAAAGCACTAACTCTAAAACAAAAAATCTCCCTTCTTATAAAATCCCATCGCACACCATAAACGGATTACTAACGGTTATTTTTGGAGGCTCTACCGGAATTGAAGTTTCTACCGTTGTTGCAACAGCTACCATTGGATCTGTAGCACATCAAAAAGAAAACATCTTTCGTCAATACAAAACCGAACTAATTTGTGCCGGAGTAGCAGCTGGAATTACCGCTTTATTTAGCAGCCCAATTGCTGGAATTTTATTTGCTTTGGAAGTAATATCACGCAAAGTAACCCGCGCCTTTGTAATTGCTAATTTAATAGCTGTATCGATTGCTTTTGGCTTACTAACTATTGCAAAAGAAGAACCTTTATTTGCCGTTTCAATTACCACTTGGCACTTAAGAGCCATTCCTTACTTTATTTTACTCGGAATTTTAGCTGGAATTAATTCTGTTTATTTAACGAAATGTGTGTTATTTTTCAAATCTACATTTGCAAAAATCGAAACGCATTACCACAAAATCATTATTGGATCTGTAATTTTAAGTATTTCGTTATTCATTTTCCCACAATTTTTCCCACAATTGTATGGAGAAGGCTATCATGCCATAAAAAAGATCATTATTAGTGGTAACAACCAACTTCCACTAACGCTAACATTAGCTTTTACATTTATTGGTATTTTAATCCTAAAACCTATTGTAACTTCTGTTACACTTGCTTCAGGTGGTGATGGCGGCGTTTTTGCACCTAGCTTGTTTATTGGTGCATTTTTAGGATTATTATTAGCATTAGTACTAAATACTTTTTTTGATACTCAAATCCTCCCAATTAACTTTATGGTAATTGGAATGGCTGCCGTTTTAAGTGCCAGTATCCATGCTCCATTTACGGCAATCTTTTTAGTTTGCGGACTTACTAACAATTACACTTTATTTTTTCCAATATTAGCTGCTTGTCTTATCTCTAAATATACTGCCAAAATGATTTACCCTAATACGGTTTATACTTTTATTCCAACTGCTTAAATTTAAAATCACGCATCATGCCGACAACTAAAATTAAACGTGGTTATCGCAAAACCCGTTATGTTTTATACAAAGAAACATTAATTGACTACAAATTTTGGTCATTTTTAGGTTCATTTGTTGGAATTGGCCTTATTGCTTATTCACAAAGTCAACAATTTTCGCATCAGGATGTTGTTTATCTTATTGGTTCTTTTGGTGCTTCCAGTGTATTAGTTTACGGAATTATCGAGAGTCCGTTTTCACAGCCCCGAAATCTTATTGGAGGGCATTTAATTTCAGCTTTTGTTGGCGTAAGCATAAATTATCTGTTTCCTAATACCATGTACATTGCTGCACCTTTCGCCGTCTCCTTATCGATTGTTTTAATGCAAATAACAAAAACCTTGCATCCTCCTGGAGGAGCAACGGCATTAATCGCTATTATTGGCACACCCAGAATTAAAGATTTAGGGTACTGGTACGTATTATCTCCTGTCCTAACGGGAGTTTTAATCTTGTTTTTTACTGCCTTAATTTTTAACAATATGACCTCTGGCCGTAAGTATCCTACACACAGCACTTATCATAAACGGTATCATAAAATTATAAGACGCCTTAGAAGAAATAACTAATTCATTATCAAAACTATGATGGTTTGTTTATAAAAATTCACAAATCGCATTGGGATTAAAAAGGATTAAATGTACCTTTGGCTTTTTATAAAAAACAACGATTATGGTTTATAAATTTAGAGTAATCTTAGACGCAGAAGAAGATATTTTTAGAGATATCGCGATACTTGATGATGATACTTTAGAAGATTTACACAACGCTATCTTCAATTCCTTTGGGTTTGACGGTATGGAAGTCGCTTCTTTTTACACTTGCGATGAAACTTGGAATCAAGAAGATGAAATTTCGCTTTTTGACACTGGCGATGTTCCTGGTGAACAACGAATCATGAGTGATTATAAACTTTCGGACATTCTTGACCAGGAAAACACTAAAATCATTTACGTTTATGATTTTATCAATATGTGGACTTTCTTAGTTGAACTTGCAGCAATCGAAGAACAAACTGCGGGAGCAATCTACCCAGAGACCTTGTTTTCTCATGGTGAAATGCCAGACGAAGCTTTAGAGAAAAACTTTGAAGCAGATAATGCTGATGATTTTTATGACGAATTTGAAGACGGTCTAGACGAAGATGACATGGATATGTTTGAAGGCGACGACAGCTACGAAGATTACGGCTTTGAAGAAAATTGGAATTGATCCTCACCCCAACCCTCTCCAAAGGAGAGGGAGCAAAAACTGGATTAAAATCACATAAGTGAAATCTATTTTCATTTAAAACTAAAACCTTCTAAAATATAAACCCCAAAAACACTCCACGTCTCCCTCTCCTTTGGAGAGGGTTGGGGTGAGGAAATCTTCAAAAAAATGATCAACTTATTCAACACACACATCGAAACACTTTCTATTCATAGAGTAGGAAATAAAAGCCGAAATGAATCTATCTTTTTATCGGAGCAATCTTTTAATCTACAAGATGAGATTGTACCGCTTATAAAAGAATTCTTTTTTAAACCTTTTAGAGAAAAAGAAGAAAACTATTTTCAATTTGCACACGAAGTTGATTTAGATTACAATGATATGTACAAGTATGCAACCGAGATTTTTGAAAACCCAAGCACTTTGCACGAAGGTTCTAAAAAAATCACCAAACACTTATTTGAACAATCCAATCATCCACACATTAAAAACGGAGAAGTTTATGTGACTTATTTAACAAACATTAACATCGACAACAATGTGGTTGATGCTATTGGGATTTTTAAAAGTGAGTTGCAAAGTGACTTTTTACAATTTGAAGAAAAAGAATCGAATCTGGAAATGATTTTGCAACAAGGAATCAACCTGAGCAAATTAGACAAAGGTTGTTTAATCTTCAATCATAAAAAAGAAGAAGGATACAAAATCTTAACCGTAGACAGCAATCGTTATGATGCACGTTATTGGTTAGAGCATTTCTTATCAGTTGATGCTTTTGAAGACGAGAATTTTATCACCAAAAAATATTTGAAATTTTGCCAAGGCTTTGCAAAAGACGTTGTTTTCCCTGCCGAAGACAAAAAAGAAGAAGTAATGTTCATGAACCGTTCGGTAAATTATTTTGCAAAAAACGATCAGTTTGAAGAACAAAATTTCTTAAACGAAGTTTTAGACAATCCCGATTTGATTCCTGAATTTAAAAACTACAAAGTTGATAAAGGAGAAAAATACAGCATTGAAGACGTTACTTCATTCCCAATTGCAAATGCTGCTGTAAGTGATGCCAGAAAATCGATTAAAAACGTAATTAATTTAGATACAAATATCCAAATCAAAATGGATTTCATTAATCCTGAAAGCGCTGAAAAATACGTAGAAAAAGGTTGGGACGAAGAAAAACAAATGTATTACTACTTAGTTTATTTTAATAAAGAGCAAAAATCTTAATTCATTTTAGAATTTGATTTTACAATTCATTCTATCTCCAATTGCTCAGGCAGTTGGAGATTTTTTTTGAAAAAAAAAAAAAAATTAAAAAAATAAGTTAAAACTTATCAAATAAAACAAAAAATGCTTTTTATCGATTTTATACGTATTTTTATCTATAAAAATCTACATTTACAATTCCCAAACAAAATTAACCTGCTTTTATTATGGATTTATTTGAAATGAAAAAGCTTATTCCTAGCAAGAAAATGATATGCTCCTTTTTTGGGCATAAAATTATTACTTCAAGAAATATTACAAACCATTTAAAAGAATACAAATGCACCGTTTGTAATATGGAATTAACAAATGACGAAGAAGGAAGTCTTACTTTCCTAACTCCTGAATTAAAAGAAGTAAACGAAGCCTTAGTTAATTTCTATCAAAAAAAGCTCTTGGTTAAACAACATTAAACATTAGCATTCAAAACAAATAAGCATTTCCAAATAAAACTATCGAACAGGATAATTCACTATTTTTGTATAGTAAACAAAATAGCAAATGAATCATCTTTTATTCAAAGAGAGTCCTTTTAAAACACTTATTTCATTTCACAAACTCATTGAGTCACTGGAAGAAATTGCCTTATCAGATGTTGATTACCGCTCAAATTATGCCAAATCTCTATTAAAAGAAATTGAGTCTGTTCCGGAATTGAGAACTGGAATTGATGATTTTTCGATTATAGAAAACAATAAAAAAATTATTAGAAACTTACTTGCCGATTTATTTCCCACGGCACTTACTAATAATGAAATCAAAGCTGTTACCATTCCGTTTCAAAATATCACTTTCAATCGTACTAAAAGATTTAAAAAAATAGTAAAAAACGCTGGAGATCTGGACTTAGCCATAAGCGATTTTAACGAAGACCAATTTTATGTTCTTAGTTGTATTTTAATTCTAAATGCCTATTACAATCAAAAATTTGACTACAACAAACCATTATTCTATGAAATTCCAGACGCTGATGGTATTATAAATCATTATCGCATTCTTTACAATGCCGATTTTATAGAAATTTATCCTTCGGAAAAAGCAATTAGTTTAAGTCCTGAAGACATCGACGAATTAATGGACAACTTTGAAGATGTAGCTTTGTGGAAAGAAAAATTTCCATTAGAAAGTTGGGTTCTAAAAGGATTTGGAATCATTAGTTTATTTGATGCTACAAAAGAAAGCGCTATTTCTAATTTAAAAAGCACCCTTTTAAAAAGAGATAAAAAAAACAAAGAAGACAGTAAAATTTCTGAAAATATTTTTAAATCTTTTTTTAAAATTCCTGATTTAAGAATCGGAATTAGCATCTATAATGATGAAGAAAAAAAGTTCGTCAAATTAGCTTTCGACGAAAATAGCATTGGAAGTTTTATCATTCAAAACAATGAAGTAGAATGCTGTAACGCTTTTCATGGTTGTTCATTAAATACACTTTTAGAAGCAAAAGAATCTATTTCTATTTCTAATGTAGAAACCTTTGCAGCTATTCCAGGAAATGAAAAATTTGGACAATTATTATTAAGTCAAAACATCAAAAGTTGCATCTTTACTCCTGTTGTAAAAGACAATAAATTACTTGGAATTATCGAATTGGTTTCGGCTACGCCAAGGCAATTAAATAGCATTAATGCAAACAACTTAAATTTAATTCTGCCTAATATTGTTGACACATTAGAACGATACGAAACCGATTTACAGAACCAAATTGAAGCTATAATTCAGCGTGAATACACATCAATACATTCTAGTGTATATTGGAAATTCAAAGCTGAAGCTCAGAAAAATTTACAAGCCAAAGCTTCAGGAAACGAACATATTTTCAAAGAAATCGTATTTAAAGAAGTCTATCCGCTTTATGGTCAAATTGATATTAACGGTTCTTCTGAACACCGAAATAATACGGTAAAAGAAGACTTAAAAAATCAATTACAAAATATTTTAAGCATTTTCGAAAATTCGAAATCCATACACAAACTGCCTTTAGTCGAACAACGAAATTTTGAATTACAGGCTTTCGTTAAAGAACTTGAAAAAGAACTAAAAGCGGATACCGAACAACAAATACAAAATTACATTGAAAAGGAAATTCATCCTTTACTCCGAAATGCTATAATTGATAGTGAAGACAAATTGTTGATTGATACTTATTTTGAAAAATTAGATCCTAAAACACAGCTTTTTTACCATGCTCGCAAAAATTTTGACGATGCAATGGCAGTAATAAACAAAAAAATGGCGACGGTTTTAGACAACGAACAAAATGAAGCACAAAGTCTATTTCCGCATTATTACGAACGTTTTAAAACCGATGGTGTAGAACATAATTTATATATAGGCGCTTCAATTATTCCCACACAAACTTTTGATTTAATGTATTTAAGCAATCTAAGATTGTGGCAGTTACAAACCTTATGCAAAATGGAATTAGAGCATCATCGTTTGAAACAAATATTGCCTTACACCTTAGATGTGAGTTCGCTAATTCTGGTTTTCAGTTCCCCTATTTCCATCCGATTTAGAATGGACGAAAAACGTTTTGACGTTGATGGCACTTACAATGCCCGTTACGAAGTAGTAAAAAAACGCATTGACAAAGCACATATTAAAGGAACAAACGAAAGAATTACTCAAAAAGAGAAAATTACTATTGTTTATTCGCATCAATATGAAGAAGTAGAATACTTAAAATACATTCAGTTTTTACAGTTCAAGAAAATACTGGAACCTACCATTGAACAATTTGAAGTAGAGGAACTACAAGGTGTTTATGGTCTAAAAGCCATTCGAATAAAAGTATTGAATACCGAAGGAAATATAGATACAAAATATACCTACCAAGAATTATTAGCCAGCTTGCATTAAGCTCTTGTTGAATAAAAAGCCAAGAAAAAAGCCAGAAAAGAAATAATAATTCCGAACATAAAAATATTATAAGTAATTCGTAATAATTTATATTTTTTCTCTAAAACAATTCCTAGAAAGTACAAGTCCTTAATCATGGAATTGTATAAATAGGTGTTGTCTTTCATCATTTCGTTAACTGCCCATTCATATTCATCCAAAGGCATTTTGTAAAAATTACCAAAGAATAACAAATTCACTTTTCTGTCCTCAATATCCTGTCTGGTAAAAGTTCCTGTGGTAACCTTTGGTCGGGTTGAAAGAATCGCAAAAACAATAGAAACTACACTAAACATCAACATAATAAAGGTAGGAATAACCAAATGTGCGTTACTAGGACTGTCTAATTTAGGTACAATCGTAGACAAAGCAATCGAAATAATAATTGCATTTACAGATAGTAAAATATTGGCTTTACTATCAGCAATTCCACTCAATCGGGTGTGATTATTCAAAGTAACCCTAAACAAAGTATCAATTCCACGATCGGGTTTTGCTATTTTTGGTTGCTTTTCGGTCTTGTTTTTTTTCTCTTTTTTTATTTCTTTGCCTTCTTCCATATTTTTAATTTTTTCTCGAATTAAGCTAATGTTTTTTTCTTTAAGTGGCTGCCAATTTGCAATTGCATAATCCGTATAATAGTGATGGAATTGAGTTAATACATTCAAATTTTCTTGAGCCCACTCTAAATCAGAAGTTTGTTTTTGTTTGACACATTCCCATTCTCCTCTTAAAAGTTCGCATCGTTCACAATAATTAGCTACTGTAAAATGATAAAAATCGGCATCTTTTATTATTTTTTCAAGAATAGTTTGTGGTACATAATGAAATTCTGTTGCCCGAATCAAAGCACTAATCTGGTCAATATATTCCGCTGTTTTTTCATATTCATTTAGAAATTCAGTAGCAATTTTAATACTTCTTTCTTCGTGATTTTCAAAACCATGAATGTATCCCGTATCATGAAACCAAGCTGCTACCACTAGTATTTCATGCTCTAATGGATTTATTTTTTCCTGTTCCGAAAGTATTTTTACGGCCTTAACAACATCCGAAGTATGGTTAAAATTATGGTAAATAAATGAACTAGAAAGTTTATCTTTGAGTAGATTATAAACAAAATCTTGTACTTGATCTGTAAAGTTCATAAGTAAATTTTTATACTACTAAATTATGAAATTGTTTTCGGTTATGCGATTCATCAAAATTAAAATATTTTTTTACGCTCTTGTTGCTTTTTTCATCATTACTTCTTGCGCTACATCTCATACCCAATTGGGACAAGATTCTAAAAAAATCACACTAACTAACGACAAGGATACAACAAAAATTGCACATCGCTTTTTTTTAATTGGCGATGCTGGAAACGCTGATAAAGAAATTGCTAAAAAAACCCTGAATTCGCTACAAGAACAACTACAACAATCCGATAAAAATGCTACCTTATTGTTCCTTGGAGACAATATTTATCCAAAAGGAGTACCTGATGAAAAAGATAAAGCTGCTTACGATATTGCACTTGAAAAAATAAAACTCCAATTAGCTCTTTCTAAAAATTTTAAAGGAAAAACCATTTTCATCCCTGGAAATCACGATTGGTTTTCGGGTATAAATGGTTTAAAGCAACAGGAAAAAATAGTCAATAGTTATCTTAACGAAAAAAAAGCATTTCTTCCTGCTAACAGCTGCCCTATTGACGACAAAAAAATAAATGACAACATTTGTCTAATTACTATTGACAGCCAATGGTTTCTGGAAGACTGGAACAAAACGCCAAACATGAATGACGATTGTTCTATAAAAACACGCGAAGCTTTTTTTGAAGAATTCGAAAGCATTTTAAATAAAAATCAAGACAAAACCATAATCTTAGCCATTCATCATCCGTTAATGAGTAATGGAACTCATGGAGGTCAATTTTCACTGGAAAAACAACTATTTCCTTTAGAACAAAAAATCCCATTACCAATACTGGGATCTTTCATCAATTTCTTAAGAAAAACATCCGGAATTAATCCGCAAGACATTCAGAATAAGCAATACCAAATCTTAGTCAAACGCCTCAAAACGCTTTTACAAAATCAAAACAATGTAATTGTAGTTTCTGGGCACGATCATAATCTACAGTACATCGAGAATGAAAACATCAAACAAATTATTAGCGGTGCGGGATCAAAATCAGAAGCAGCGAGAGCCATTCACTCCAATGATTTTTCGTATGGTAAAAACGGGTTTGCTACTTTAACAACCTATACAAATGGAAAATCGGTTGTTGAATTCTACGGAATTGAAAACAATAAAACTACAATGTTGTTTCAAAAAACACTTTTAGAGCCCAAAAAAGCAGATACAATCAATTATGCTGGATCTTTCCCCGCTACTGTAAAAGCATCTATTTACACTCCGAAAATGACATCAAAAAGTAGATTTCACAGTTTCCTTTTTGGTAAACATTATCGAAAATATTACAGCACTCCTATTGAAGTTCCTACGGTTTCATTAAACAAATTGTATGGTGGTGTTTCTCCATTAAGAGCTGGTGGCGGGCACCAATCCAGATCTTTGCGTCTAGACGATGCACAAGGTAGAGAATATGTAATGCGTGCTTTAAAGAAAAGCGTAAGCCGATTTTTGCAAAGTGTGGCTTTCAAAGATCAATATGTAGAAAATGAATTTGAAAACACTTATGCTGAAGGTTTTCTATATGATTTCTATACTACTTCTCATCCTTATGCGCCTTTGGCGGTGGGGAATTTAGCTGATAAAATTGGCGTTTTTCATAGTAATCCAAAGCTTTTTTATATTCCAAAACAAAAAGCTTTGGGCGAATTCAATGCCGATTTTGGCGATGAACTTTATTTTGTAGAAGAAAGACCTGCAGACAGTCAAAAAGACTTAACAATTTTTGGAAAATCCGAATCGATTATTGGAACTGATGATTTGCTTGCCAACTTACAAAAAGACGAAAAATATGCTATTGATGAAAACGAATACATCAAAGCCAGATTATTTGATATGCTCATTGGCGATTGGGACAGGCATTACGACCAATGGCGTTGGGCTGAATACAAAATAGGCGATAAAGTAATTTACAAACCCATTCCCCGCGATCGCGATCAGGCATTTACAAAATACGATGGAACTTTTTTATCCTTATTGATGAATATTCCAGCGCTTCGCCACATGCAAAGTTTTAAAAACGACATTAAAAATGTAAAATGGTTCAATCGTGAACCTTATCCTTTAGACTTAGCTTTATTAAAAAAAGCGACTCAAAACGACTGGATTGCTCAGGCTAAATTTATTGAAGAAAACTTAAGCGACGAAAATATTGATGCTGCTTTTAGCAATTTACCTGCTGAAGTTCAAGATGAAACTATTGCTTCGATTAAACAAAAATTAAAACACCGAAAAAAGCAATTAACAACTTATGCCCTTGAATACAATCGGGTTTTAGAAAAAACAGCAATTGTGGTTGGCACCAATAAAAAAGATTTGTTCCGCATCAAACCTATTTCTAAAAGCAAGGTTGAAATCACTGTTTCCCGAATCAAAAAAGAAGGAGAAGAACTGGTTTACAGCAAAATATTCGACAAACATTCAACAAAAAACATTTGGATTTATGGCTTAGACGACGATGATATTTTTGATTTACAAAGCGCTCAAAAATCGCCTATAAAGATAAAAATGATTGGAGGTCAAAATCATGATAGCTACGCAATTAGTAATGGAAAAAACATTAAAATCATCGATTTCAAGTCAAAAGGAAACACATTTGAAACCCATTCCAGAACAAAAACGTTCCTGACTGATGATTATGAAACCAATTATTACAATTATCAAAAACCTAAATACAACGCATTTTCTGGCTTACCTTCTATTGGTTCTAATCCTGATGACGGAATGAAATTAGGAATTATAGCCAATTACACTGTCAACCATTTCAAGCAAAATCCGTATACTTTAAAACATACTTTGAAGGCCAATTATTATTTTGCTACCGATGGTTTTGAATTGAATTATCATTTGGATGTTCCAAAAATAACTGGACAATGGAATTTTGGTTTCGATTCGCAGTTTACCAGTCCTAATTTCGCCATCAATTATTTTGGTTATGGAAATAATAGTGTAAACATTGATGAAATAAATGGAATGGATTACAACCGTGTACGCATACGCATGCTGAAATTTGCTCCACAAATAGAAAGAATTGGAAAATTAGGCAGCAAACTTAATTTTGAAATTACTTATGAAAATTTTGATGTAGAAAACACCCCTGAACGATTTATCTCCATCCCTTCTATTGTAAATCCTGATGTTTTTGAACACCAACAATTTGCTGGAGCCAGAGCGCAATACAGTTATGAGAATTACGATAATTTTTCTCTGCCTACTATGGGAATGGGATTCATGATTGCTGCTAATTGGAAAATGAATCTTAGTGACAGCAAACAAAACTTCCCTACTTTAGAATCTAAACTTAATTTTAATCATAAAATTGACCGTCAAGGCAAAATTGTTTTGGCAACCTTATTAAAAGCAAAAGCAATTTTAAACAATAATTTCGAATTTTATCAAGGCGCTACCTTAGGTGGAAATTATGATTTAAGAGGTTTTAGAAACCAACGTTTTCTGGGTAAACAATCTTTTTTTCAAAGCAGTGATGTTCGATTTTCTATTGGAAAAATCAAAAACAGTATTATTCCAATGTCCTACGGATTTTTTGGTGGATACGATTACGGAAGAGTTTGGCTAGACGGAGAAACCTCGAACAAATGGCATCAATCTGTAGGTGGTGGTTTATGGCTTAACGGACTTAATGTTATTACGGCTCGATTGAGCTATTTTAAAAGCGCTGATGATAAAGCCCGAATTGCTTTTGGACTAGGATTTGGGTTTTAATACTAAACACTGCCATCTTAAAATGGCACACAGATGAAACTGATTTTAGCAGATTATCACAGATTTTTTTTTATATCTATATTATCTGTTTAATCCGTATTACTCTCTGAATTATGTCCGCTAAAGCCGACAATCATCTAATTTAAACTGCTTAAATCCAGTTGATACACTAATCCACCTATTTTTTTTGTCTTTTCATCGGCAATTAAAAGGGTAGAATTGTCTTTAAAACCAATGGCTTCTTTTTGAGAAAAATGCTCTAAACTTACTTTTTTCACTTTTCCAGAGAAAAAATTATCGGAAGTGAAATTTTCAAAAATCCACACTTGACTGTGACTTAGCAAAACTACTTTTTTTCCATCAGGGCTTATGCTTGCGCTGGTAATTGCTGCATTTTGATAATCCCCTTCTGCTTTAAATTGACCTAACAATTGTGCTTGATGAACCCCAGCCTGATTAGGAACTTTGTATAAAAAAGTTGTTCCGTCAAAACCTTTACTTCTGTTTTTTGTAAAAAGATAAAAATTATTTTTATATTCAACAAAAGCCTCTACATCATAAAACAGCTTTGTTTTCTTAGGTGGAAATTCCGTTTGTTCTGGATAAGAAAAACTAATCTTATACGACGGAACTGCCGATGAATTGTTCAAAGCCTCTTTGTCAATTTTATAAATGGCCAAATCTTTTCTGGTATTGTCATTATTTCCAAAATCGCCAATGTAGAGATTTTCTTGGCTATCCTTAGTAATATCTTCCCAATCTATATTTTCGGTTTGGGCAATGGTTATGGTTTTTTCCAACTTTCCATCGTTGTTTAATCCATAAATTTCATTTGCATTACCACTATCCTCAAGTACCCAAGATAACTGAGAAGTTTCAGTATATACAATTCCAGATATTTCTTTGAGTTGTTTTGGTAAAGCATACAACTCAGTTATAACAGAAGAATCTCCTTGGCAAAAAGCAAATAAAGAGGATAATAAAGCGATAGAAAAAATCTTTTTCATTATAATAATAGTTTTAAAAACCAGGTTTAAACAAATCTGGATGTTTGAAATTTCGGGTAACAAATTTAAAAGCGGCACTGAGTACAAACCCCATAGAAGTTGCGTTTTTAAAATTCAAATCATTCGTATAACGATACAATTCTGATTTTAATTGTTTAATATGCGCTTCAGGAGCTATGGTATCATTAGACATGATTCGCAATATTTTTTGGATTCGGGTTTCGGCCGAAAGGATTCTTTTAGCTAAAGCAGCTCGCTCTTCATGTTTATATTGTTCAATCGAACTGTCCTGCAATTTTTCTTTGATTAATTTTATCATCGGGAAATTTTCTTTGAAAAATTGGGGACGATAAATCTTGAAATTGCCTTCATAACATTGCTGATCAAAATCGATTGCCCGGATTTTATATACTACCTGATCAAAATCATGGATGGGAACAATTACATAATTATAAGCCCGCATATCGCCCAAAAGCCGAATCATGCAACGCTCATTAAATTTTACAAATTCTTTGGCAATTTGAGATTTCTCGGTTTCAGAACAATTTTCGAGTAAGGTTTCCATAAAAACATCGCCTGGAATCCCAATAATATGTTCTTCGATTAAAGTATCCTGATACACTAAAAAGTTAATTTTATCTGGCGATAAAATATGTTCTAATTCCAATCCGTAAATTCGAGATGCATCGGCTTTTTTAATGTAAAAATGAACGTAATTATCATTCAATACATTTCGCATTTTTATTCTAAAAGGTTTAGAATTTCCAAAAGTGCAATAGTCAATAGCATCGACATTTAAAAACTTGATAATATCTGAATTTCCATCTGAATGCAGTAAAGAATAAACCTTCTTTAAATTCAAATCAATTTCATTTCTTTCATATTCACTATAAAAAACTCTTACCCATAAAGTATCTTTCTCAAATTTATCATAAACGTTTATAGAGCCCGAAAAACGCAGCAAATCGTCATAAGAAATGGCCACTTTTGAAACTCTATCAAAACGCTCTAGATAATCTAAAAGAAAGTGATTTATAGGATAACTTGGTTTTTTAAATAATGGGGAAATATCGCTCATTCATTGGTTAATTTATACAAATTTACACTAATTATTTTAAAGCTTAGCTTTGAATTTCAAGCTTAAAAATACTATTATCCTAAAAACACTCCTAATCTTTAAAAATCACTTAATTACTGATTACCAATAACTAATAATTGCTGATTTTAATAGCTTAGAAATACTTTAAAAAAAAGGATGCTGTTCATCGATTTTATTTGTGTAGTGCTATATTGTTAAGTATTTTTATTTTCTGGATGATTTAGTTGAAGTGCTAACACATTAAACATTCATTACATTTAATAGAAACATAACCCCCAAGAACAAAACTCTATTAATGCTACACAATGCTTTTTATGAAAAAAAAACAGGAATTTTGTATTAAAGAAAATTTTGAAATTGGAATTTGGGATGTTAATCTAAAAACGAGTACTATTTTTTGGGATACTAATACCAAAGAAATATTTGAAGTACCAGAATCTTTTATTCCTGATTTTAAAAATACTTCGGGGTTTATAAACCGGAAAAATCTAATTCATTTAAAAAAACTCATCCAAAAAGCTGCAGAAAACAAAGTGCCAATTCATGGTAAATTTCAAATAACTACTGCTACAAAAGTGATTAAGTACATTGAATGTATTTGTCAAGTTGATTTGGTTGACAATAAACCAAGTCGAGTTTATGGTACTTTTAAAGATGTTAGTTTAGACGAAGAACGAACGATTGCTATGGAATCGGCGGCCGAAAAATTCTCTTCAGTGTTTTCTAGTGCTAATGATGCCATTATAATTATTGATACTAATACTGGATATATTACTGATTGTAACAATCGTACTTATGAACTTACGGGCTACAATGATACTGAACTAATAGGTTTCCATAATTCTATTTTATTTCCTTTAGACAAAAGAACTGAAATTCAGTTTTACCTGAAAAATAAAATTAAACTGAATACCTATTTTGTTAAGGAAACCGCTGTAAAAACCAAAGATGATAATATTGTTCCTGTACAAGTTGCATCGGGGAAAAAATTTGTAATTGATAATCAAAGCTACTTGGTTTGTTTTTTTAGAAACATGACTAAGAAAAAACAAATAGAGGAAAACTTAAGTTTATTATCGCTGGTGGCTTCTGAAACTACAGACAGTATTATCATTACCAATTCCGAAGGAAAAGCAATCTGGGCAAACCAAGCTTACATGAAACTCACGGGTTCAACATTGGAAGAAATTATTGGACAACAACCCAATTACCTTTCCTTTGAAGCTGACACCAATTGCGAAACCCTAAAAAAAATCACTCAGGCAATAACTGATAAAAAAGAAACAAAAGTTATTTTTCAACATTACAACAAACAAAAAGAAAAATACTGGCTCGAATTAAATATCACTCCGGTATTTGACAACGATGGGAATTGCAATAAATTTATTGGTATAGGTAGAGATGTTACTGCTGCCAAGGAAAAAGAAATTGAGCTCAAACACATATTAGAAGTAACAAACCAACAAAATGATAAACTTTTAAATTTTGCACATATTGTTTCGCACAACATTCGTTCTCACACCAGTAATTTATTAATGGTTTTAGATGTTATTGAAAACACGAATAACAGCGTTGAAAAATTAGATTTTATAGATATGTTCAAAGAAGGAACCGAAAAATTATCTGAAACTATCGAAAATCTCAACGAAGTAATTACCATTCAAAAAAACATCAATATCCAAAAGACTCCAATTAACTTGAAGTCTGAAATAGAAAAGATTATAACTCCTTTTAAAAATAAAATTAACATAATCGACACTATTCCAACTGATTTAAATTTGAATGTAATTCCTGCTTACTTAGATAATATTCTGCAAAATTTATTGACTAATGTGGTAAAATACCAATCGCCAAAACGAAACCCTGTATTAGAAATAAATCATGAATTTCAGGAAGATTTTCACATCATCTCTTTTAAAGACAATGGATTAGGAATCAACATCGAAAAAAACAAACATAAATTATTTGGTATGTACAAAACCTTCCATGGTAATGAGGACGCAAAAGGCATTGGTTTATTCATTGTAAAAAATCAAATTGAAGCTATGAAAGGAAAAATTGAAGTAGAAAGTCAGGAAGGATTAGGTAGTAATTTTAAACTCTATTTCAATGAAAAATAAAATTACATACCTAATTGATGACGATAAATTGTCTATAAAACTAATGAGTATGCTTATCGCAAAAAATAATTTTTGCGAAGAAATCATCTCATTTCATAACCCGAAAACAGCCTTAGACGAACTTAAAAATAACGCCAAAGATCCATCAAAATTACCCGATGTTATTTTGTTAGATTTAAACATGCCTGTACTTGACGGCTGGCAATTTTTAGACGAATTTATATTGATTGAATTCTCTAAAGAAATAGTCGTTTTTATAGTTTCATCCTCCATAGATCCTTCTGATTTAGAAATGGCAAAAAACTATCCAATAGTAAAAGATTACATTATAAAACCTCTTACTTCCGAAAAACTAAAACAGGCTTCTTTATTGATTGAAAACGAAGTGGGATAAACAATAAATCAAACAACTACAAAACAGAGAATTATAGTAACTTTGTAAGACTATGAAAGTCTTAGAAACTATTTTATGCTGTTTTGCTTTTTATCTCTCTAGCTCGCCATTGCGGGCACAAGCTATTAGCGTAAACGATACTAAAACCGCTGTAGAGCTCGTAAACTTACTTAGCAACAATAGTCCTTGTATTGCAGTGTCTAATGAAACCGTTTCGGGAGATACTTTTTCAGCAGGAAAAAGTTATGGTTCATTTACAAACAGTTCGCCTAATTTCCCGTTTCAATCAGGCGTTGTTTTAAGCACTTGGAGTAGCACACAATCTACAGGACCTTTTGTTAGAAATCGAGGCGATAACAGCAATTCATGGTTAGGTGACACCGATTTAAACCAAGCTTTAAATATCAATTCTATTAATGCCACAGTACTAGAATTTGATTTTGTTCCATTAACCAATACAATCAGTTTCAATTATTTTTTTGCTTCGAATGAGTACCAAGATAATTTCCCTTGTGACTATTCGGATGGTTTTGCTTTTTTAATCAAAGAAACAGGAAGCACTGCTGCTTATCAAAATTTAGCTGTAATTCCTAATACAACAACTGTTGTTTCATCAACTAATATTCATCCGGCAATTAGTTTTAACGACAATGGAAATCTTAAAACTTGTGTAGCTAGTAACGATTCCTATTTTGGACAGTTCAATAACAGTCCTACTAACACAAGTCCTATCAATTATGCTGGGCAAACTAAAGTTCTAAATGCAACTGCTAATGTTGAAGCTGGAAAAACCTATCACATCAAATTAGTCATTGGTGATGATGGAAATACTTATTATGATTCGGCTATTTTTATTGAAGCTGCCAGTTTTAATTCGGTAATCGATTTAGGAACCGATCGATTATTGACAACAAGCAATGCTGTTTGTTTTGGAGAAGACTTCACAATAGACACAAATTTAGATCCAAATTACAGTTACAAATGGTACAAAGACGGCAATCTAACAAACTTAGAAACCAGCCCCTCTTATACCGTAAAAAGTCCTGGGATTTATAAAGTAGAAGTAACTCTAAATCCATCAACTTGTGTGGTAACTAATGAAATTAAAATTGAATACACACCCGAGATTGTTCTAAATAACAGCACCCTAATTCAATGTGATATTGACGAAGACGGAAAATCATTTTTTGATTTAACTCAAGCTGATTTAGAAATAAAAAACAGCAATTCTGGCTTGAGCGATATAACTTATTACGAAAATTTAACTGATGCACAAACAGACAGTAACCCAATACTAAACCCTACTAATTACACTAATTTATCAAACCCTCAAACTCTAATTGCTAAAGCGACAAATGCTTATAATTGCTTTAATTATGCCCAATTAACACTTGAACTTTCTAACGATATTGTTCCCAATAGAGTAGCAATAATAACAGGAGTTAAAACCACCGATTTTACAGGAAATAAAAACAAGGTAACTATTGAATACACTGGTTCTAGTGATTACGAATTTTCGATAGATGGAGTATATTATCAAGATAATCCTGAATTTCTAAATATTCCAGCAGGAATTTATACCGCCTATGCAAACGATAAAAACGGTTGTGGCGTCTCCAATCCATTTTCTTTCACTATCTTAGATTACCCAAGATATTTTACCCCAAACGGAGATGGCTATAATGATTTTTGGACAATTAAAAACTTAAACTTGTTGCCCCAAGCTACTATACATATTTTTGATCGTTACGGTAAATTATTAAAACAATTCAATTCCTCCAATTTAAATTGGAACGGAACCTTAAACGGTTATTTACTTCCTGCTGATGATTATTGGTTCAATCTTTTTTTTGAAAATGGCAAAAATATCAAAGGTCATTTTTCATTAAAAAGGTAGATAATCATTTTTAATTAATAGATTTTGTAATGAAAAAGTTGATCTTAATAGGCTTTATTTTAATGGCTGTAAATTGCTGGGCACAGTTTAGCAAAACGCATTATATCCCGCCAATAACTAGTCAGTCTGATGGTATATCTGCTGAGGATCATTATTTGTATATCTCGACACCAAGTACTAAAAATGTTAACATCAAAATTATTGCAATTGGAGGACAAATCATCAATGCAATAGTTAACAACAACAATCCTTATGTTTATGAAATTGGAGTTGGTGACAACACCCAATTATTGACCCCAAAAACAACAATTGGAAAACTAACTAACAAAGGCTACATCATAGAAGCCGAAGACTTAATTTATTGTAGTGTAAGAATAAATTCTAATAAAAGTGGTTCAAGTTACAATCATGCAGGTGGTTTAGTTTCTAAAGGCAACAGTGCTCTAGGAACTACTTTTAGACTTGGAGCAATGCTTAATCCTTTAGATGACCAAACATTACTTAATTTTGCCTCAGTCCTTGCAACCGAAAACAACACAACCATCACTATCTCTAATATCCCAACAGGAACAATTCTAGTTGATGGAACTGTTGTAAACGGCCCTATTATTGTCAATTTAAACAAAAATGAAAGTTATGTCATTGCATTAGAAAATGTTCAAAACACACCTTCAAATAGTGCAAGAATCATTGGAGCATTAGTTGAATCAGACAAGGTGGTAGTTGTAAATTCTGGATCTTTTGGCGGAAGTAATAGCTCTTTATTAGAGAAAGATAGGGATGATAATTTAACTCCAAGAGGAAGAGATCTTGGTTTTGATCAAATTGTACCTTTTGAAAAAACGGGTAATGAATACATTTTTGTAAAAGGAATTGGACCTGATGAGTTGGAACGTGTCTTGATAGTTGCTCATAAGCCTCAAACGGAAATTTATTTAAATGGTAACGCAACACCCAGCTATACACTTCAGCCTGGACAATATGTTGCTATTGATGGATTGCAATTTATAAATAACAATCTATATGTAAAAACATCCGAGAATGTATTTGCTTATCAATGCATTGGTGGATTAAAACCAACCATCCCTCCTTTTTCTGATACTAATCCAGATAATAGACCTGATGCTAATCAGAACCTTTTTTTTGTTCCTCCCTTAAACTGCGCAACACCAAATACCGTAGATAATATTCCGGAAATTCAGTCCATTGGAACAACCACTTATTCTGGAAGATTAAACATTATTACCGAAACTGGAGCCACTGTGTTGGTAAATAACAATCCCATTAATACAAGTCCTGAAAATATTACAGGAAACCCTAATTATGTATGCTATATTATCAATAATCTTAGTGGTAATATTAGTGTAAAATCAACTCGACAAGTATATGTTTCTTATTTTGGAACCAACAATGCAGCAACCTATGGCGGTTATTATTCAGGATTTGATACAAAACCCGAAATTACTTCTGATAAAATTAATGTAGGCACATCAGCTTGTATTCCTAACTTAGTTTTACAAGTAAATACTATTTTAAACTACGATACTTTTGAATGGTATTTTAACGGCAATCCGATAATCAATTCTAATGCCAGTTCCTACACTCCTACTCAACCAGGATTTTATCAGGTAAAAGGAAGTATTTCTGGCTGTGGTACCACAATATTTTCAGATATTATTCCGGTTAGCAACTGTCCAACTGACATTGACAACGATACTGTAAATGACAACATAGATCTTGATAACGACAATGACGGAATTACAAATTGTACCGAATCTTATGGAAATCAAAACATTAGTGGAAATTACTCTAATTCGTTTACAGGAAATTTAACGACTTCAACAATTGCCAGTCCAACTCCTTTTTCTGGAAGTTCCGACGGTAGTTTTATATCTGATATTCCTGCTGGAAAAGGAAATTTCGTTAAATACACCTTGAATTTTGCTCAACCGATTAGCACTGGAATAGAATATGTTTCGACTGCCAATACTACCGATTTATTGAATAGCGAAGCCGAATATATCATCGCTACTGATATTGATAAAACAATTACGGTTCTCAACCCAAACAATCAATTATTGATTGATACTAATTATGATGGAATTTATGAAAGTGGTGTAACCGAATATTCATCTTTCGAAATTCGATTTCAATTAAACGGAATTGTACCCTTGGCTGCTGGAACGGCAACTTTTAAATTTTCAACCCATTTAGCCAATACGATCAGTTTTACGCATAAAAATCTCTCCGAAACAACAGCCAATAGAAGCACACTAAAGTTTTTTGCCGTTTGTGTACCAAAAGACTCCGATGGAGACAGCATTGCGGACCAATTAGATTTGGATAGCGATAATGATGGAATTCCTGATTCAATAGAAGGTCAAGACAATAACTTTATACTAAGTTCAACTACCGATACCAATGGCAATGGAATATATGACATTTTCGAATCAAGAATTATTCCTGTTGATACAGATAATGACGGAATCCCTGACTATCTCGATTTAGATAGTGATAATGACGGAATTTTAGATTCAATAGAAAATACAATTGACACAGATTCCGACGGAACACGAAATTATCGTGATTTAGATAGTGATAACGATTTATGTCTTGATGTAATTGAAGCAGGATTTATTGATCCAAATGGAGATGGATTACTCGGAACAATTGCACCACCTACAGTAAATACAAATGGATTAGTTACCAGTGGAACTGCATACACAACTCCAAATTCTAATTATATTACAGCAGCTCCCATTGTAATTACAACACAACCACTTGCTACTCCAACTTGCGAATTACAAAACACCACTATTTCAATTTCAGCAAATGGAGACAATTATCAATGGCAACTTTCTACTGACGGAACAGCTTGGAATGATATCAACAATAATAGTACTTACGCTGGAACTTCTTCCAATACTTTAAATATAAATTCGGTTAACCAAGCAATGAATGGATACAAATACCGCGTATTTATTAATCGAACAGGAAATTCATGTGGTTTAATTTCGAATGAAACTACTTTAACTATTTTAGCCCTACCTATTGTCAACAACATCAATATTACTCAATGTGACGATGATTTAGATGCAAGAACAACTTTCAATTTAACGGTAAAAAACAACGAAATATCAACTAATTACACAGTTGAAACATTCAGTTATTTTACTACTTTAGTGGCAGCAAATACGAATAATTCGGCTAATAAAATTGCAAATCCATTAGCTTATGTTGCTAATAATGGAACCCCAATTTGGTCAAGAATCGAAAATGCAAATGCTTGTTTTTCGGTAGCAGAAATTAACCTAACTGTTTCAACAACCCAAATTCCAGCTAATTTCAATATCTTATTCGAAAATTGTGATGACTACATCGATGCTGTAAATGACGACTATGATGGCATTGCAACCTTTGATTTCAGTAATGCTCGAAATACTATTTTAGCGCTTCTTTCCTCATCTGCTAATAACTACTCCGTAAAGTATTATGAAACTGAAGCCGATGCCTTATCAGAAACAAATGAAATAAGCAATACAACTTCTTATCGAAATTCGATTTCACCTAATGAACAAAAAATATGGGTTAGAGTAGATAATGATTCTGACAACAGCTGTTTTGGTATTGGTCTACATATCACACTTAGAGTAAATCCAAAACCCAACATAGACATCAATGAAAGTCGTCTTGCAGATGTTTTTGTATGCAACAATCTACCCAATTACTTTGAAACACTTACCGCTGGAATACTTGATGGTAGTCCAACAACGAATTACACTTATATTTGGTCTAAGGACAATCAAGTAATAATAGGGCAAACAAATGCAACATTAGACGTAAATACAGCTGGAATCTATACCGTAATGGTAACTTCGCAATATGACTGTAGCAGAACAAGAACAATTACAGTTACTGCTTCAGATATTGCTCAAATTACTAATATTGAAATAAAAGAACTAAGTGATAACAATACTGTTTTAATCCTGGTAGACGGCGTAGGTAATTACGAATATAGCCTTGATGACAGCAATGGTTTTTATCAAGATGCTAATATTTTCGAAAATGTTCCTGCAGGAATCCACGAAATATATGTAAGAGATAAAAATGGTTGTGGCATAGCCAATGAATCTATTGCTATTTTAGGTGCTCCAAAATTTTTCACACCCAATAATGACGGTTTCAATGACTATTGGAATATTAAAGGAATCAACACTGAATTTAATTCAAATACTGTCATTCGTATTTTTGATCGTTATGGAAAACTCATAAAAGACATCAATCCTCAAGGTCAGGG
>NCET01000307.1 GCA_002280815.1 Flavobacteriales bacterium 32-34-25
TATATCAATTTGTCTCAAGATGACTTCAAATTAGGAGGTTCTTCTTTGGCACAAACGTTGAACGCTATTGGAAACGAAGCGCCAACAATTAAAGATGCTGCTTTCTTTAAAACTGCATTTAATACCTTGCAAGAATTGATTTTAGACAATCAAATCTTAGCTGGACACGATATTGGAAGTGGTGGTTTGATCACTACTTTATTAGAAATGTGTTTTGCTGATGTGAATTTGGGAGCTAAAATTGATTTCTCTGTTTTTGAAGAAAAAGACATCATCAAATATCTTTTTGCTGAAAATATTGCAGTTGTTTTCCAAGCCAATTCTGATGAAACAGTAGAAGCAAAATTAAATGCAAATGGAGTTTCTTTCTACAAATTAGGAAACGCAACAACTGAAACTACTTTGAACTTTGGTCCTTGCCAATTAGACATTGCTAAATATAGAGACATTTGGTTTAAAACTTCATTCTTGTTAGACCAAAAACAATCGAAAAATGGAACGGCTCAAGCTCGTTTTGACAACTACAAAAACCAAGTATTAAACTATACTTTCCCTGCTCATTTTACAGGAAAAGCACCAGTTATTGATAATTCTAAACCAAGACCAAAAGCAGCTATTATCCGTGAAAAAGGAAGTAATTCCGAGCGTGAAATGGCTAATGCGATGTACTTAGCCGGTTTTGATGTAAAAGACGTACACATGACCGATTTGATTTCGGGTCGTGAAACATTAGAAGATATTCAGTTTATTGGAGCTGTTGGAGGATTCTCTAATTCAGATGTTTTAGGTTCTGCTAAAGGTTGGGCTGGAGCATTCAAATACAACGAAAAAGCCAATACAGCCTTGAAAAACTTCTTTAAAAGAGAAGATACATTATCAGTTGGAATTTGTAACGGCTGTCAGTTATTAATGGAATTAGAGTTGATTAATCCAGAGCACGAAGTTCACGGAAAAATGCTTCATAATGATAGTCACAAACACGAAAGTATTTTTACATCGGTAACTATTCAGGAAAACAAATCGGTGATGTTATCGACTTTGGCTGGAAGTACGCTTGGAGTTTGGGTTTCTCACGGCGAAGGAAAATTCAATTTACCAGAACCCGAAGCAAACTACAATATTGTTGGAAAATACGGTTATGAAGGATATCCTGCTAATCCTAATGGTTCAGACTATAATACAGCAATGATGTGTGACACAACAGGACGTCACTTGGTAATGATGCCGCACATTGAGCGTTCTACCTTCCAATGGAACTGGGCAAATTATCCAAAAGACAGAAATGACGAGGTTACACCTTGGCACGAAGCTTTTGTAAATGCCAGAAAATGGATTGAAAAAATCTAATTTTTAGTTTTAAATAACAGAAAGCGTTCTCGAAAGGGAACGCTTTTTTGTAAGATAATTTTTATTATTCGATTTTGAATCCTTACATTTAAACCCTATTTTAAATCATAAATTACAAATCAACCAAACCATGAAAAAATCATTTCTAATTCTAAGCTTTTGCGTACTTTCTCTTTCAGCAAACGCACAAAGCACTTCAAAAATCCAAAAAATAAATCAACTACTGGAATTGACTGGTTCAGGAAAAATGGCAATACAAATGATGGATCAAATTATGGGCAGTTTTAAAACTACTCATTCTAAAACTAGTGAGGATTTTTTGAAAGAATTCAAAAAAGAAGTAAAGGCGGAAGATCTAACAAATATGATTATTCCTATTTATGATAAACATTACACTGAAAGTGATATAGACCAATTGATTGCATTTTATAATTCTCCTATTGGAAAAAAAATGATTAGCACCATGCCTCAGGTAATACAGGAATCGATGGTTGTAGGACAAACTTGGGGAAAACAAATTATCGAAAAAATCCAAGCTAAACTTAAAGAAAAAGACAATTTGGAAAAGTAAAATAGTATGGATAGCTTTGCCTGACTCAATCAAAATACTTTACTAATTTTATAAAACAAAAATATGCCATCACCAGTTTCTGAATGTTTGTATTGTCAAGAAAACGAAACATTACATAAGTTAATGATTAAAATTACCGATTTGAAAGTATCGCAATTGTTCCTATTCAAAGAGCAATCGTACACAGGTCGTTTAAATGTAGTTTACAAAGATCACGGAGTTGAATTTCATGAACTAAGCAACGAACAACGCAATGCTTTTATGGACGACATTGCTACCACTGCAAATGCTATTGCAAAAGCCTTTAATCCTGATAAAATCAATTACGGTGCCTTTTCAGATACTTTATCACATTTGCATTTTCATATTGTTCCCAAATACAAAGACGGATATGGTTTTGGAAGTGTTTTCGAAATGAATCCAAACAAAACTTTACTTTCAGATGCTGAATACTATGCAATAATTGAAAAAATTAAAGCGAACTTATAATAGTCTTCCAATTTTACAAATCGAAATCCTCTTTTAAAATCCGTTTAAAAAGAGGATTTTTTTATGATATGAAATAGGAACACAGATCAAACGGATTGAACAGATTATCACAGATTAAAAAAAAAATTAGATTTTATTATAATTTTCAGAAGCTAAAGCAATACTTATATGGCTTATCTGTTAAAAAAAAAAATCCGTTTTTATCTGTTCAATCCGTTTTATCAGTGGCCCATTAGACAATCATAAAATAACAAACTGTACCCGTAAACAATACCATTTCTGTATCTGTACTTGTTTTTTAGGAATGGATAATTTTACTTTCTAAATATGAAAGTATGGAAACAATTATCAAACAACAGCAAAATCTAAACTTCAGAGCAGTTACAATTTTTGACATGAATACAATTGTAAAGCTATATCAGAAACAAAAAGAGACATTAGATTCAGCATTAACAAATCACTTTGGTTTGCCACTATATGTAGCCGAATTGGATAGCAAAATTGTTGGTTATTCTTATGCAATCCCAACAAATGCTGACAATTACAATCTTAATACCCATATAGATATTAATTTTTCTAATGATCAAATTGATGAAAGTTTAAAACGAGAATCAGAGCTTTTATTCAAAAATGAATGGCAAAATGGCTCCAATAAAAACTTATCCGTTTCTATAACACATTTAGTGAATTGGTTAAACAACTCGAATTCCTAAAAACCAAAAAAGGTTACAGTTGTAATTTTTATTACTTTTATAGGACACAAATATTATTTTCCTAAAATGACTAGAGAAATTTTATATCTGAAAATTGCAAAAATAATCGAAGAGCAAATTGCTTCAGGAACTTTAAAAACTGGAGACAAATTGCCTTCCATTCGTACCGTACAAAAAATCTACAATGTAAGTATCAATACGGTAAAACAAGCATTTTTAGAATTAGAAAGTAAATCGCTAATAGAATCCCGACCAAAATCAGGTTATTATGTTAGTAAAACATTCAATACCAGATTGGCTCTTCCTTCGATAAGTAAACTCCATTTATCCAATAAAGAAAAAACTCCTGAAGATTTAATCAGTAAGGTGTTCAATACTTTAACGAATAAAGATTTTACACAGTTTTCATTAGGTGTTACTGATAAAAGTATGCTACCTATTGCTAAACTGAACAAAGGAATTGTAAAAGTATTACGCACTCTTGAAGACAGCGGAACGGGATACGAACCAGCACAAGGAAATATTAATTTGAGAAGAAATGTTGCCAAATGGTCTTTTACCTGGGATGGAAATCTAACCGAAGATGATATTGTAACCACTTCGGGAGCACTAAAT
>NCET01000308.1 GCA_002280815.1 Flavobacteriales bacterium 32-34-25
ATTGTCTTGGTTTCTGCAAGTTTGTTTTTGGGCTTTATTTGCGGAATTACTGCAGAACCTTTTACTGGTTTTTCAAATACCGCCTGGTTGGTTTTATTTATCCAAGGCGCCGTTTGCCAATTGACCGCTTGGTTATTAATTAGTTATTCTACCCAGCATTTACAAGCCACTAGGGTTTCGCTTAGTTTATTAGGTCAAGCTGTTTTGGCTACTTTTTTAGCTTGGCTTTTTTTAGACGAAAAAATGAGTTGGTTTAGGATTATTGGTGCTGTTTTTCTACTTTTAGGAATACGAATTACCTTTTACAACAAACCGATTGGATTTAAAAACTTAAAATAAGAAATATGCCTTTAAAAGTAATTGCCTTTGATGCTGATGATACGCTGTTTGTGAATGAAACTTATTTTCTGGAGACAGAAGAAAAATTCTGCGAATTGATGAGTGATTATCTTTCGCATAAAGGAATAGCGCAAGAACTTTTTAGAATCGAAATTCATAATTTGAAAATATACGGTTACGGAATCAAAGCTTACATTCTTTCGATGATTGAAGCTGCGATGACTATTTCTGACAATACCATTCCAGTTGAAGTGATTGGAAAAATCATTCAGTACGGAAAAGAATTGTTAGACAAACCTATTGTTCTTTTGGACGGAGTAGAGGAAACTTTGGAGTCTTTGTATGGAAAATACAAATTAGTTGTGGCTACCAAAGGCGATTTGTTAGATCAAAGACGTAAATTACACAATTCAGGATTAGGGAAATATTTTCACCATATCGAAGTCATGTCAGACAAACAAGAGCAGGATTATCTGGATTTGATTAAACGATTGGAAATTGAACCTTCGGAGTTTTTTATGATTGGAAATTCTTTAAAATCAGATGTTTTGCCTGTTTTAGCTATTGGTGGACACGCAGTGCATATTCCGTTTCACACTACTTGGGCACATGAGAAAATTGATCATGAAGTAAAACATGAAAATTTTCGTTCTTTCGAAAAAATAGCCGAGATCATTTCACTATTGCAATAAAAAGGTTTTTACATTTTTAAAGACTTACAATTCAATTAGAACTACTGTTAAATAAAAATCAAATTCGGTTTCATGCGAGATTTTTATACGATTTTTAGTAACTTTACTTCACGTTTAACAAAAAACTTACGATTATGTTATTAAAAAATATAGAAACTGCATTAATTAAACAAATTCGCATTGAAGCAGAATCTTCTCAAACTTATTTAGCAATGGCTTGTTGGGCTGAGGTTCATGGTTTAGAAGGAATTGCACAATTTATGTATGCGCAATCTGATGAAGAGCGTGCTCACATGCTTAAATTAATCAAATATGTAAATGAACGTGGTGGACACGCACAAATTACCGATTTGAAATCGCCTAAAACATCTTATACTACTTTTAAAGAAATGTTTGAAGCTTTGTATGAGCACGAAGTTTTTGTGTCTGATTCTATAAACGAATTGGTTCACATTACTTTTTCTGAGAAAGACTATGCAACACATAATTTCTTACAATGGTATGTTGCTGAGCAAATTGAAGAAGAAGCAACTGCAAAGACAATTTTGGATAAAATCAACCTAATTGGCGACGATAAAGGCGGATTATATTTGTTTGATCGTGATATTCAACAACTAGCAGTTACTAGTTCAGCTGCTATTAATCCAAAATAAAAAAGTTAAAGTTTATTTAGAATGTATAAAAATAATAATTTTTCTTTTATATTTGTCTCGGTTTTAAACTGATAGACAAGGTGAGCAAGAAAGAAAAAGAGAAAGACAAGAAAAAAAAGAAGAAAGACAAAAAGAAAAAAGAAGCTCTTAATGTCATTAAAAAAGTGGAAAACTGCAAATCTTCTTGTTGTGAAAAATTCAAAAAATCAGAAAGCAAACGTTGCAAACGTTGTCCAATGTATGATTTGATTAAAAAAGTAGCTTAAATTTATATATAAAAACCCATTCGTTGCGACGAATGGGTTTTTTGTTTAATGTCATTTACTGTTTTCTTCGCAAGTTTTACCCTAAGAATACAAATCTTAAGAAGTTCTAATAAATAATATGCGAATTTTTGGTTAAACTTATGGCTTCCCTAACAAAAGTAAATCTGAAACAACCACTTCAGTCACATAGCGTTTTTCGCCATTTTTATCATCATAACTGCGGTGGGTCAATTTGCCTTCTATGGCAATTTCTTTTCCTTTAGTCACGTATTTTTCGATAATTTCGGCTGTTTTTCCCCAGGCTATTAAACGATGCCATTGGGTTTCTTCAACCTTTTCTCCTTTGTCGTTTTTGTAGCTTTCATTAGTGGCTAATGTAAAATTGGCTAACTTTTTACCTCCGTCAAAATTTTTGATTTCTGGATCATTTCCTAAATGTCCAATCAACTGTACTTTGTTTCTTAATGCATTCATGGCGTATAAAATTTAATTGTTAATGAATAAAATTGTTATTGAAATTGTCATTGCTATTCTAGCTTTTCGACAGTACAAAGTTGCAAACACCGCAATGCTTTATTCGGTTATTAGCTACTTACTTTCGGTTGTAAATATTTGTAAACGTTTGTAAACGGATAATGTATTTTTTGTATCTTGCAGTAAATCAAATATTTTATGCAAGCAGAAATCAATAAAGTTGAACTACGAAATCTAAAAATAGAAGACTACAAAGAATTAAAAAATTCGATGATTGAGTCCTATCCGGAAATGGTAGACGATTATTGGAAAGAAGCCGATATTAAAAAATTACTCAAAATTTTTCCCGCAGGACAGCTGGTTATTTTGGTAGATGATATTGTAGTGGGCGCGGCATTATCACTTATTTTAGATGAAGACTTGGTCGAAAAAAACCATGATTATGCTAAAATTACAGGTAATTATACTTTTTCAACTCATACACCTAATGGAGAAGTGCTGTATGGAATAGATGTTTTTGTAGTGCCAAAATACCGCGGTTTGCGTTTAGGGCGCCGTTTGTATGATGCACGAAAAGAAATTTGCGAACAATTGAATCTAAAATCGATTGTGTTTGCAGGACGAATTCCGAATTACAGCCAATATGCTCAGGAACTCACACCTAAAACATATATTGATAAAGTAAAAAGAAAAGAAATTCATGATCCTGTTTTGTCGTTTCAGTTGAGTAACGAGTTTCACGTGATGCGAATCATGAAAAACTATCTGGAAGGCGATAGAAAATCCAAAGAGTTTGCGGTTTTATTAGAATGGAACAACATTTATTATGACGAAAGTCCGCAAATTATCAACATTACTAAAAGTGTTATTCGCTTAGGTTTGATTCAGTGGCAAATGCGACCTCTGGGGAATTTAGAAGCTTTATTCGAACAATCAGAATTTTTTATTGATGCCGTTTCGGGTTATGGCAGTGATTTTGCTGTTTTCCCCGAATTGTTTATTGCGCCTTTAATGGCCGATTACAATCATTTGTCCGAAGCCGATGCCATTCGGGAATTGGCTAAATATGCCGAACCCATCAGGAAACGATTTCAGGAATTAGCCATTTCGTATAATATCAATATCATTACTGGAAGCATGCCTCACTTGATTGATGGAACTCTATACAATTCAGGGTTTTTATGCAAAAGAGATGGTACTTATGAAACTTATACAAAAATACACATTACCCCAAACGAGGTTTTTCATTGGGGAATAACAGGAGGGAATACGATTCAGACTTTTGATACCGATTGTGGGAAAATAGGAAT